>NZ_BAAILO010000426.1:0-4176 GCF_054589115.1 Cupriavidus sp. 8B
TGCCGCCGCCCTTGAGCAAGCTCACGGCCTGGATGTGCACATCGTGCGTCGCCCGCCCAAGGCTGGGCATTGGCACGATGCGCAGCAGTCCCTGTGATCGCTGGATCAAACGTTCCCCACCTTGCCCATGCGCTGGGTGGTGGAGCGCACCCATGCCTGGAACGAACGCTCGCGCCGCCTGATCATGCATCACGATCGCAGCATCGCCAGCGCAACCGCCTGGGTCTGGCTATCTCAGGCACGTTTGCTCGTACGCCGATTGACCAATGCCTGAATTTGTCCTCACCCTCTTTGCCGCGCAAAGAAGAGTGACCGGCAGCCCCCGCAGGGGGATGTCGTATGGCTTTTGGGTGCAAGAGCCAACGCCAATGAAACAGACAGCGACGCCCCCCGCAGGGGAATCTCGTACGGCCCTTGGGTGCAAAAGCCAACGCCGCAAAAATCAAACCCAACCACAAAACAAGAGCCAACGGTGCTGCCCTTGGGCCCAAAAACCACCATCGATCCCAAAAGCGCCCAACGCCTAAAAAGCCCCACCCCACCCCCCAAAATTCACCGAAAAAACCCACTAGGCGGCACCCCAAACTGCCTCCTAAACATAGTAGAAAACGCGCTAGGACTCTCATACCCCAAATCCAAAGCCACATCCACCACCTTAGCCCCGGCGGCCAGCCCCTCCAACGCCGACAGCAACCTCGCCTGCTGCCTCCACTGCCCAAACGTCATCCCCGTCTCCCGCGCAAACCGCCGCTGGATCGTCTTGGGATCCACCCCTAGCCGCTCCCCCCATTGCGCCAAAGTCAGCGCCGTATCGGGCGCCCCGACAATCGCATCGCAGATCTCCCGCAAGCCGGCATCCGCAGGCCGCGGCAAGTGCAACGGCAACGTCGGCACCAGCATCACTTCATCCAGCAGCAGCCGCATCAGCCGCCCGTCGCGCGATTCGGCCGCGTAGGGTGTCGGGATATCGATGGCGGCGAGGATGAGCTCGCGCAGCAGCGGCGTGATGCCCAGCACGGTGCAGCGGGTGGGCAGGTTGGCGGCGGCGTCCGGCCGGATATAGGCGGTGCGCATGCGCACGTGCCCGACCATGCGGATCCAGTGCACGGTGCCCCCGGGCATCCACATGCCGCGGGTTGGGGGCACGATCCATTGCCCTTCGGCGGTGGCGACCACCATCACGCCATGCACCGCGTGGATGAGCTGCGCGTTGGGATGCTGGTGCGGCTTGGTGACGTGGCCGGGCTGGTAGTCGGCGGCCATGGCGGTGACCGGCATGGGGCTGCGGTCGTATTGCAGGTAGGCGGGCGATTTGGAGTAGGTGTCGGCGCGGTCCATGCCGGGCGGGGAGGGGATCAGGCGGGGCGTGGGGTTTTCGTCGTGCCGGGCGAGCGGTGTGTCGTCTGGCCCGGTGTTGCGCTGCGAAATGTGCCTGACGGGACGGGGCATGTCCTTTTCTCCAAGGTTCCGGCCCTATTCTCGCAGGACAGGCGGATTTGCGCCATTTAGCATGGTCGCCACGATTCCCTAGTTGCCTTTTCAGCCCCCTAATTCTTCTCCAACATGAGCAGCCACATCGATACCGCGCCCGGCGGCGCGAATGCCTCGCCGCAAGGCCAGGCCCAGACCCCTACAAGCGCGCAGGCAGCCGAGCGGACCGGTTTTCGCGTGCTGGGGGCGATCAGTTTTTCGCACTTCCTCAATGACATGATCCAGTCGCTGATCCTGGCCATCTATCCGATGCTCAAGGGCGGCTTCAACCTCAGCTTTACCCAGATCGGGCTGCTTACGCTGACGTACCAGATCACCGCTTCGCTGCTGCAGCCGGTGGTGGGCCTGTACACGGACAAGCATCCCAAGCCGCAGTCGCTGTCGATCGGCATGGGCTTCACGCTGTGCGGCTTGCTGCTGTTGTCGGTGGCGCCTACCTATGGCGTGCTGCTGGTGGCGGCCGCGCTGGTGGGCACCGGGTCGTCGATCTTCCATCCGGAGTCGTCGCGCGTGGCGCGCATGGCGTCGGGCGGGCAGCACGGGCTGGCGCAGTCGATCTTCCAGGTTGGCGGCAACGCGGGCAGCGCTACCGGGCCGCTGCTGGCGGCGTGGATCGTGCATCAGCAAAGCAGCGTGGCGTGGTTCTCGCTGGCGGCGTTGCTGGCGATTGCCGTGCTGTGGCAGATCGGCGGCTGGTACGGCCGCGAGCTGGCGCATACCACGCGCAAGCGCAAAGCTGTCGCCACGCGTGCGCCGTTGCCGCGCAGCACCGTGGTGCGTGCCATGGTGGTGCTGATGGCGCTGGTGTTCTCCAAGTATTTCTACATGGCGAGCCTGAACACTTATTACACCTTCTATCTGATGGAGCGCTTTGGCCTGACGCGGCAAAGCTCGCAGCTTTACCTGTTCGTGTTCCTGTTCGCGGTGGCGGCCGGCACCATCCTGGGCGGCCCGATCGGCGACCGTATCGGCCGCAAGCGCGTGATCTGGGCGTCGATCCTGGGCGTGGCGCCGTTCACGCTGATGCTGCCGCATGCCAACTTGTTCTGGACCGGCGTGCTGTCGTTCATCATCGGCTTTATCCTGGCCTCGGCGTTCTCGGCGATCCTGGTGTTCGCGCAGGAGCTGATCCCGGGCAAGGTGGGCATGGTGTCGGGGCTGTTCTTCGGCTTTGCTTTCGGCATGGGCGGCATCGGCGCCGCGGTGCTGGGCAAGCTGGCCGACGCGCATGGCATCCAATCGGTTTACCAGCTGTGCGCCTTCCTGCCACTGCTGGGCTTGCTGGCCATTTTCCTGCCCGACCTGGGCGGCGGGCGAAAAAAGCTGGCCTGAGCCTGCGCGCAGCGGCCCGCGGCCATATCGGTGTTCGATTTCATGCACCGTTGTGGCGCCAATGCGCCACATTGCAGCAACCCCACGCGGTGCGTGGCGCACCCGTGGGGCTGCCATCTCAGCATCAAGCATGTCCTGCCGGATGCCTGCCGCCTGGCGGATGCTGGACGATCACGCCGTACCAGCCCAGCCCCGGATAGGTCTCGTAGCCCGGCGTGCGGGCAAACGCCACCAGCGCGCCGTCCGGTGCCTCGTACCAGCCGGTGGGGTTGTTGTCGTCCTTCAGGGCGAAGGTCTCGGCCAGCAAGCCCACGCCATCCGACGCGGCGATGACGCGGTGCTTCGCGTCCACCAGCAGGCAGCGCGTGCGCTGCCAGTCATCCGGGGATAGCCGCACGCCCTTGACCACCGTCTGCGCCTGCGGCGCCCAGTTGAAGAAGATGGCGAGCACGCCGGCGGGCTCGCCGTTGGCGCGGCCGCCTTCGCGGATGGCGGTGGCGTAGGTGGCCACGCTGGCGTTGTCGAGAAAGCGCGACACCGCGACATCGTGCGCGACATAGTCGTCGCCCGAAGTCGTGGCAATCGCGCGCTTGAACCATTCCACGCCCGAGACATTGCGCCCTGCCACGCCGGGGTAGGCGTGCGGGCGGCCATTGGCGAGGACGCGTCCCTGCGCGTCGATGACCCACAGGTCGAGGTAGACGGTGTAGCTGTTCAGGATGACGCCAAGGCGTTCGCTCGCATGGCTGGCGGTGGTGCGCTCGGGGCTGCTCACTGCCTCCACGAGGGCGGCGTCGGTGGCCCACCAGCGCACGTCGCAGGAGCGCTCGTAGAGGTTGCGGTCGACCACGTCGATCATGTTCAGCGCCATGTCGGCCAGGCGCTGGCCCTGGTGGCCGCGCATCTGCCGGATCATGGCGTCGCCGAGCTGGGTGAGCTCGGCGATGGAGCCGCCCAGCTCCGTGGTCAGCTCGCCGGTGATGCCGGAGATGCGCTCGGAGACCTGCTTGACCTGATTCGCCACGACGCTGAAGCCGCGGCCCGCATCGCCGGCGCGCGCCGCCTCGATCAAGGCGTTCAGGGCGAGGAACTTCGTTTCCCGGTTGATTTCCGCGATGCTGGAGATCTTGTTGTCCGCGATAAATCCAACGTGGTGAGACAGCTCGACGATGCGGTCTGCGCTTGCCATACGGTATCTCCCATTACAGATCCAGTGACCAGTCAGGAGCCCGGCGTGTGCTGTCGAAAACGGTCCGCACCATGTTTGTTCTGCGTCGCTCCTGTCGTTCTGCATAGGCGAGAAGCGTGCCAGCCTGGCATCAGGCTGGCACCAGCGACAGGATGAGCGAGCGG
>NZ_BAAILO010000426.1:4255-23769 GCF_054589115.1 Cupriavidus sp. 8B
GCCGGTCTTGTCCTGCGACACGTCCATGATCATGCGCGTGAGCAGGTACAGGCGCGGCGTGACCGAGTTGAGGTCGACGTATTCCGCATCGTTGGAATGCGCGCCAAAGCCGCGCAGGCCGAAGCGCTCGATCACCGGTGCCTTGGTGGCGGCCGCGGCGAACGCGGCATCGGTGCCGCCGCCCTCGGCGGTGTCGTACACGGCCAGCTTCTCGCCGATCTCCGCGTACACGCCTTGCGCGTGCGCGGCCAGCTTGCGCGCGGCGTCGGTGACTTCCAGTGGCGGGCGGCGGCGTTCGAACTTGACCTCGACCTTGGTATCGGGGATCAGTTGCTTCTTCACGCGTTCGGGCAGCGTGCGTTCCAGGCTGTCGTAGTCGGCGGTGCGCAGCACGCGCACATCGGCCTGGGCCGTGGCGATGGCGGGGATCACGTTGCGGTTGGTGCCGGCGGAGGAAATTGTCCAGTTCACCTTGAGCCCGCTCTCGGGGTTGGACAGGTCGCGCATCTGCAGGATCTGGTGCGACAGTTCATACAGTGCGTTGCGGCCGTTCTCGGGCGAGCTGCCGGCGTGCGAGGCTTTGCCGTGCACGGTCAGCGAGATGGCACCGATGCCGCTGGTGGCGAGCGACAGGCGGTCGCCGGTCACGCGCGTGGCTTCGCAGGAGAACACCGCGTCTTGCTGGCTGCCCATCCTGGTCAGCATGGCGCGCGCGCCCGGCGAGCTGATTTCCTCGTCGCCGTTGATCAGCACGGTCAGCGTGCCGTAGTCCTTGAAGCCCATCTTCTGCAGGATGGCCACCGTATGCAGGATCACCGCCACGCCGTTCTTGTCGTCAGCGATGCCCAGGCCATAGGCGCGCTCGCCGTCGACGCGGAAGGGCTGCTGCGCCAGCATGCCGCGCAGGTAGACCGTGTCCATGTGGCCGATCAGCATGATGTTGCGCTTGCCCGTGCCCTTGAACTGCGCCATCACCATCTTGCCTACCTGCTTGGGCGTGTCTTCCATGCGGTAGACCTCGGTGGGCTCGATCAGCTGCGCGTCGCCGCCCATCGCGGCCAGGCGGTCGCGGATCAGCGTGGCGATGCGGTCCAGCCCTTCGATGTCCTTGCTGCCGGATTCGATCGAGACCAGGTCTTTGAGCGTGGCGATCAGTGCCGGCTTTTCTTGCTGGGACAGCTGGTAGGCGGGCTCCACCGGCGCCGCTTGCGCGGCAGCAGCGCAAAGCAGGGCGGCGAGCGCTGCGGCCGCCTTCAAGGAGGGACGAGGGGAAAACGCGCTGGTGTGCGGGGTAACGGTCAAACGCATGCGGTGGGCTCCGTGGTGCAGTGAGGAAAAACGCAGTGAGGGGAAACGGGTAAAGGGCAAGGCGGGGTGCAGGGTTCGTGCCAGGCGGGGCGCACGCATCGCTGCGACGCGCCTTTCGGCCGCGCTATTCGTCGGCCGCCTCGAAGCCTTGCAGCCAGCGCCGCAGCAGGCTTGCCAGCTGCTTGCGCTCGGCGGCCGAGAGCCCTTCGAGCAAGCGATGCTCATTGGCCACGTGCACCTCCAGCGCGTGGTCGATGCGGGTGCGGCCCGGCTGGGTCAGCTCGATCAGCAGCCCGCGCCGGTCGTCCGGGTTGGGGCTGCGGCGCACCAGCCCGGCGCGCTCCAGATGGTCGATCCGGTTGGTCATGGTGCCCGAGGTGATCATCAGCGAATCGATCAGCGCGCCCGGCGACAGCGCATAGGGCGGGCCGGAGCGGCGCAGCGTGGCCAGCACGTCGAACTCCCAGGTATTCAGGCCGGTCGGCGCCAGCGCGGACTCCACCGCGCGATCGGTGTGGCGCGCCAGGCGCCAGACCCGGCCGATGATGCCCATCGGCGCGGCGTCTAGGTCAGGGCGCTCGCGTGCCCACTGGGCCAGGATGCGGTCGACGCGATCACCCCCGCCTTCGGGTGCATCGTCGTTGCCGGCTTTAGGGGAGGGCGCCGTCGCGCCGCTTGCCTTGGGTTTGCCGCGAGTGGCCATGGTGGGCTGCTGTTTATCCTGGATGACGAGAATCTTGACATCAAGGCGTCCAGTTCGTAAAGTGAGATTTATATCTTGATATCAAGAATATTTGCCTGAAGAAAAATGGAGGCATGACGACATGAAGCCCGACGCCCAGCCCGCCTCGCCAGCTCTGCTCGCGGCGCTCCCATCCTCGTCGTCCTGCACGTCCACCACGTCGTCCTCCACGGATGCGCCGCAGGTCCAGGTACGTACGGCGGATGTCCTGCTGACCGCTTCGGCGCCCCTGATCTGGGGCAGTACCTACCTGATCACCAGCCAGTGGCTGCCGCCGGGACAGCCGCTGCTGTCCGGCGTGATTCGCGCGCTGCCGGCCGGCCTGGCGATGCTGGCGTGGGGCCGGCAACTGCCGCGCGGCGGCTGGTGGTGGAAGGCGGCGGTGCTGGGCGTGCTCAACATTGGCCTGTTCCAGGCCATGCTGTTTATCGCCGCCTATCGGCTACCGGGCGGCGTGGCGGCCACCGTGGGCGCAATCCAGCCCCTGCTGGTGGTGCTGCTGGCGTGGCTGCTGCTGGGCGCGCGGCCGCATCTGGCTGCGTGGCTGGCGGGGCTAGGCGGCATTGGCGGCGTGGCCTTGCTGGTGCTGGGGCCCGCCGCGCGGCTGGATGCCGTGGGCGTGGCGGCGGCTGCGGCCGGCGCGGTGTCGATGGCGGTGGGCACGGTGCTCGCCAAGCGCTGGCGCCCGCCGGTCTCGCCGCTGGTGCTCACCGCGTGGCAGCTCACCGCGGGCGCCTTGTTCCTGCTGCCGTTTGCGCTGGCCTTCGAGACGCTGCCGGCGCGCCTGACGCTGCCCAACGTGCTTGGCTACATGTGGCTGTGCGTGGCGGGCGCCGGCGTGAGCTATGCATTCTGGTTCCGCGGCATCGGCCGCCTGCCGACCGCCGCGGTCTCCGCGCTTGGCCTGCTCAGCCCCGTTAGCGCGACCGTGCTGGGCTTCCTGGTGCTAGGCCAGACCCTGAGCCCGGCGCAGATGGCCGGCGCGCTGCTGGTGCTGGCCAGCGTGTGGCTGGGGCAGCGCGCGCCGAAGGCGGCGCAGGCCGCTGCCGGGGGCTCCGATAGGGCGCATCCGCCGTTGCCGCAGCGGCAAGGGTGAATGACAAGGGTGAATGGCGCTCCGTTTTTGCGGCATCATGGCGGGCATGACGCCTGCCGTACCTTCCCCCACCCCCACCCGGCCCGCTTGCGATCACTGCCTGGCGCTAGCGGCGGATTCCCGCCGGCGCGAGCCGCATGAGCGGCTCGTGCTCAAGCACACCGCGCCGCTGGTCAGCCAGAGCGCCGCGGGCGTGCCGTTCAGCATGCTCACGTTCACCTGCCGCGAGTGCGGCACCGTATGGCGGCTCTATGACCGCGCCAACGAGCTCTTTGTCTCGTGGGTGCCGGACCGCCCGTTGGGCCGCGGCGCCGATCGGATAACATAGCGCCTGTTTCCCGCAGGCGTGCTGACGGGCCAGCGCCCGGTCCCGGGCCGCCCGGCGGCGCCAGCGCGGCCAAGTTCCGTAGTTCCGCTGTTCCGTTGTTCCGTTGTTCCGTCGTTCCGTCTCCCAACCGTTGTCCTCGTCGTTCCCTCCATGTCCGCTTCCCACCGAATTCCCCTGCTGGCTGCTGCCTCCGTGGTTGCCGCCGCCCTGGCGAGCCCGCTCGCCAACGCCGCTGACGCCGCTAACACGTATCCCGCGCGCCCGATCCGGCTGATCGTGGCCTATCCCACCGGCGGCATCAGCGACACCGTGGCGCGCGCGCTCGGCGAGCGCCTGTCGGCCCAGATGGGCGCCTCGGTGGTGGTGGAAAACAAGGCGGGCGCGGGCGGCAGCATCGGCATCGACGCCGTGGCCAAGGCCGCGCCGGACGGCTATACGCTGGGCTTTGCCTCGACCAGCCCGCTCACGCTCAATCCGCACGTGGGCCGCGTCAACTACGATCCGCAGCGCGACATCGCGCCGGTCATGAGCGTGATGTACTCGCCGGTGCTGGTGATCGCCACGTCGAGCTTCGGCGGCAAGTCGTTCCAGGACCTGCTGGCGCAAGCCAAGGCCAAGCCTGGCTCGGTGCGCTGGGCCACGTCGGGCCTGGGCACGGTGGGCCATGTCATGCTGGAGCAGATCAAGTCCAAGGCCAAGGCCGACCTGACCCTGATCCCCTACAAGGGCGCGGGCCAGCAGATGAACGACGCCCTCGGCGGCCAGTTCGAGGTGATGAGCACCAACGCCAGCCCCATGCTGACCCAGCATATGCAGGCTGCCCGGCTGCGCCCGCTGGCGGTGGGCGCGCCCAAGCGCATCGAGTCGCTGCCCAATGTGCCGACCTTTGCCGAGCTGGGGTATCCGAAAGCCAACCTTACTTCCACCTTCGGCATCTTCGCGCCCGCCCACACGCCGGTAGCCATCATTACCCGGCTGAATGCCGAACTGAACAAGGCCCTGCAAGAGCCCGAGGTGCGCGAGCGCCTGCTCAAGGGCGGCGAAGTCCCCACCGGCGGCACCGCCGCGCAGTTCGCCAAGGCCATCCATGCGGAATATGACGACAACGCCCGCATCGTGAAGGAAGCGGGCATCAAGGCGGACTGACGGGACAAGGCCGGCGAGCAGGACGAGCGGCCGCATCACGGCTGCTCGATCAGGTCCAGCCGGCAGCCGGTGGCATACACCGCCGACAGGCGCACGCCGTTGCGCGGCTCCAGCGCCAGCTTGGTGCGCACGCGCGACAGGTGGCTGTCCACCGTGCGCGATGCCGGCGGCACGCCGCGGCGCCAGACCGATTCCTCGATGGTCTGGCGCAGCAACAACTGGCCGGCATGGCGGAACAGCAAGACCGCCAGCTCATACTCCTTGGGCGCCAGCTTGACCAGGCGGCCGTTGACGAAGGCGCGCCGCTCAGCCAGCACAAAGCGGTAAGCGCCCAGCTTCAGGTCGCCGCAGGCCGGCGCCACCGGCGCCATGCGCCGCAGCAGCGCATCGACGCGCGCCGCCAGCTCGGCGCGGCGCACCGGGGCCGGCAGGAAGGCATCCGCGCCATGGGCGAAGCATCGGGCGATATGGTCGTCGTCATCGTGCTGGCTCAGCAGCATCACCGGTAATTCATTGCCGAGGGTACGGCGTATCCACAGCAAGACGTCACGCGCCGGGATGCCGGGAATCTCCCAGGCCATCAGCAACAGCGCGTATGGCTCGTTGCGCAGCGCCTGCATCAGCGCGCCCCCTTCGCGAAAGCGCACCGCCTCATGGCCGCCGAGCCTGAGCGTCTGCTCCAGCAGGATGGCTCTTGCCGGGTTGTCCTCCAGTACTGCGACTCGCATGAACTCTCTCCTCGTGCGCGGCATTGCCAGGGCATCTTAGCGTCGCGGCCCGCGTCGCGGACAGTTAAAGGAAGCCTCCGCCGCAGATTACGAAAATTCTCATCCGAAAGACTTCTCCCGCGGTTTTTAATGACGGATAGCCCCGCATCGTCGGGTCATTCCCTGGCGCCGACCGCGCCAATCACCGCGAGACCGGCAGGCGTCCAAGCCTTTCCGGCCAAATTGCATGGGTATGAAGATCGCTTCACTGGAAGACGAACCCGCCGAGGCGGCCCTGATCCGGCAGATACTCGGCGAGGCCGGGCATGCCTGCACCACCTTCACGCGCAGCCGCGACCTGCTGCTGCAACTGCGCGAGGAAAACTTCGACCTGCTGCTGCTCGACTGGCAGATGCCGGATCTCTCCGGCAAGGAGGTCCTGACCTGGGTGCGCGCCAACCTGGACCGGCGCGTGCCGGTGATGTTCCTGACCTGCCGCGTGGCGGAGGAAGACGTCGTCGATGGCCTCGCCACCGGCGCCGACGACTACATGCTCAAGCCGGTGCGCCGCGGCGAGCTGCTGGCGCGCACCCATTCGCTGCTGCGCCGCGCCTATCCGGACCCCGGCAGCGGCCGCGCGCAGGTAGCGCTGGCCGATTACGTCATCGACTGCGCCGCGCGCACGGTGGCGCATCGCGCCCAGCCGCTCAGGCTGACCCCCAAGGAGTTCGACCTGGCCGTGCTGCTGTTTCGCAACGAAGGCCGCATCGTGTCGCGCGACCATATCGTGGCGGCGGTCTGGGGGCGCGAGATCTCGCCGCTGTCGCGCACCATCGATACCCATATGTCGCGCGTGCGCAGCAAGCTGGCCCTGCACCCGGAGCACGGGCTGCGGCTGCTGCCCGTCTACACGCATGGCTACAGGCTGGAGCTGACCAGCGCCGCGCAATGACGGCGTGGATGCGCCGTGAAATCCTGCGATGGGTGGCGGGCTTGCGCGCGGCCGCGCTTTGCCTGGAGCGTATCGCGCAGAGGATGGAGGCCGGCAGGGGGGAGGGCGGACGCGACAAGCCCGCGGGCATGGCCGCCATCCGCGCCATGCTGCCTGTCGGCGGCGCCATCGACGCGGCGACCTGCGAGAGCGCGGCGCTGGCCTCCTGGCAAACCGCCATGCGCGCGTTGTCGCACGATCTGCGCGCGCCGCAGAGTGCCATCCTGGCGCTGGCGCAATTGCAGCAGGGCGCGCCGTCCGCCTGCGCATTCGAGGCCTTCGTGGCGCAGACGGCGGGCTATGCGCAGGCGTCGCTGCGCCTGACCGACGATATCGCACGGCTGCTGCGCGAGCTTGCCCATGGCTACCACATGGAGATACTGGAGCTGACGGCGCTGCTGCGCGAGTCAGCCGATACGCTCTGGCAGACTGCGGGGCCCGCGCCCGCGCCCGCGCCCGAGCTCGAGCTCGACCTGGCGGGGCGCAAGGTCTGGATACGCGGCGATGCCGCCATGCTGCCCGAAGCCCTACGCTTGCTGATGGCGCTGGCATTGTCCTCTGCCGCAAGCACGGCGCCGCGGGTGCGCCAATGGCTCGACGGCCGCATCTGCCGGATATCCATCGCCTTCGTGCCCGATGCCGATGCGTGGCAGGCGGCGCGTGGCGATGCGCCGGCGCTGCAGTTCTGCCGCCGCGTGCTGCTGCGCCATGGCGGCGCGCTCGACGCCGGCGGCAGTGCCGAAACCGATGCCGATCGGCGCGTCACCTGGCATCTGCGCCTGCCGGTGCTGCCATGAAAAACAAAAAAGCACCCGAAGGTGCTTTCTTGTCGTCTGACGTGTCCCCCGCCCGAGCGGGGGGCAAGCCTGAAGGGACAATCAGAAAATGTGGCGAATACCGACGGCCGCACCGGTCTGGTTGTTCTTGCCCGGCAGTTCGGTCTTCGTACCGCCGGTCAACTTGTTGTAGTCCACAGTGCCGTAGACCTGGGTGCGCTTGGACAGCGAGTACTCGGCCAGCAGCACGCCGGTGTAGCGGTTGCCTTGGTTGTTGGACACGCCGTTCGCGTTCTTGACATGGTCGCCGTAGAACACGCCGGTCAGGGCCAGCGCCGGGGTGACCTGGTAAGTCAGGCCCAGGTAACCGATGATGTCCTTGCGCGGGTTCGAGGTGAAGCTGCCCACCGGGACCGGGTTGGCGGTCCCAGCGGCCAGGGCGTCGCCGTTCAGGCTGGCGTCGACGGAACCGGTGCGGTCCTTGCCACCCACGTAGCCCAGGAATACCTTGGCCGGGCCGATACTGTACCGACCTGCCGCGCCCCACATTTGCTGCTTGTTGCCGTTGGTGTCGCGGACTTCCTGGAACACGCCACCGAAGCCGAACGGGCCGACGGTGTACGCAGCGCGGGTGCCCCAGTATTGCGAAGAGGTGAAGGAGCCAGCCTTTTCACCAAAGCCGTAGCTGGCGCCCACGTTCAGGCCGCCGAACTTGCCGTCATAGCTGACCACATTGTCATTGCGGAAGTTCGTCAGGAAGAACGGCCAGGCATTGCCGGTGTAGTTGCCGATGGTCAGCGGATCGTAGTCGCCGAAGAAGGTAAAGCCCTCGGTGTACTGGCGGCCCAGCTTGATAGTGCCGAAGTCGCCGGCCAGGCCCACATATGCCTGACGGCCGAACAGACGACCACCTTGGTTAGCCCTGCCGGTATCCGGATCGAAGCCGTTTTCCAGTTGGAAGATCGCCTTCAGGTTGTTGCCCAAGGCTTCGGTGCCCTTGATGCCCCAGCGGCTGTTGGTGATGGCGCCGTTGGTCAGCTGGTACAGGCTGTCATTGTTGGCGTTCGAATTGTTGGTGTAGCGCAGGCTCTGGTCGACGATACCGTACAGGGTCACCGACGATTGGGCGTAGGCGCTGCCGGCCAGCAGCGTACCAAGTGCAAGGGTGAGGGCTGATTTCTTCATATGGCTCCTTTTCTATTCTGTGGTGTCCGCGGCCGGATCGCGACGGCGGACGAGTTTACGTTTCGTGTAAACGCCCGCGAAAATTTAACAAAACAGAAAAGATTTAGACACTAATGCACACCGTTGACAGCCTCTAAGCCGGCAATTGGTGCAAAAGCGTTGCGACGCCGCGACAAATTTACATAATGGTGCATCGCGAGATGAAGCCAGCGCTACTCGTGCACCCCACGGCCGTGGGGATGGTGCCGGCAGCGCGAGCGCGCTCCGGCTGCCAAGGCTGGCCAGGCGGGCGTTTCATGGTGAAGCGCCGCCGCTTGAAGCGCGGGCCGGTGACCGCTGGCCCGGCTCAGGGTTATCCCTGTGGGATCTCGATCTTGACCTCGAGCACCTCGAGATTGTCCTGGCGTTCCAGGCTCACGCGCAGGTCCTGGTCGCTGATCTTGACATACTTCGAAATCACCGCGACCAGCTCGCGCTGCAGGGCGGGAAGGTAATCGGCCGGCGCGGAATGGCCGGTGCGTTCATGGGCGAGGATGATCTGCAACCGCTCCTTGGCAACCGAGGCGGACTTCTTCTTCTCGCCGAGCAGGAAGGACAGAATCGACATGATGGTAGACCCCCCTTACTTGTTGCCGAAGATGCGCGAGAGCAGCCCCGGCTTTTGATAGTCGACAAAGCGCATCGGCTTGTCCTTGCCGAGGAAGCGGTCCACCAGGTCACCATAGGCGTCGGCCACGTCGGAGCCTTCCAGGTGGATGGCCGGCGTGCCCTGGTTGGACGCGTGCAGCACGGCTTCGGATTCCGGCACCACGCCGATCAGCTTGATGCGCAGGATTTCCTGGATATCGGTAAGCGACAGCATTTCGCCGCCGTGCACGCGCTTCGGGTTGTAGCGCGTGATCAGCAGGTGTTCCTTGATCGGGTCGCCGCCTTCGGCAGCGCGCTTGGTCTTGGACGACAGGATGCCCAGGATGCGGTCCGAGTCGCGCACCGAGGACACCTCGGGGTTGGTCACGACCAGGGCCTCGTCGGCGAAATACATGGCCAGGAGGGCGCCGGACTCGATGCCCGCGGGCGAGTCGCAGACGATGAACTCGAAGCCCATGTCGATCAGGCCATTGATGACCTTCTCCACGCCTTCCTTGGTGAGCGCGTCTTTGTCGCGCGTCTGCGAGGCCGGCAGGATGAACAGGTTCTCGCACTTCTTGTCCTTGATCAGCGCCTGGTTCAGGTTGGCTTCGCCCTGTACCACGTTGACCAGGTCATACACCACGCGACGCTCGCAACCCATGATCAGGTCGAGGTTGCGCAGGCCGACGTCGAAATCGATCACGGCAGTCTTATGGCCACGCAGGGCCAGGCCGGCGGAAAAGCTGGCGCTGGTGGTGGTCTTGCCTACGCCTCCCTTGCCGGAGGTCACAACGATGATTTTTGCCATGGCTCTTGGATCCAGTAATGGTTGAAGCTTGCGCTGCTTTTGGTTTGGGCTCGGCGGCGGGTGTTACTTCATCCGGAGCGGTTCGAGAATCAGTTTCTCCCCGGACAGCCGCACCTGGGCCGACTTGCCCAGCACGTCGGCGGGCAGCGGCAGTTCGGCGGTGCGGTAGATGCCGGCGATGGAGAGCAGTTCGGGCTCCAGGCAGGTGCAGAAGATCCGCGCCTGCGCGTAGCCCTTGACCCCCGCCAGCGCGCGGCCGCGCAGCGGGGCATAAATATGGATATTGCCTTCGGCGATGACCTCGGCGCCGTAGCTGACCAGGTCGAGGATCACCACGTCGCCGGCGGCATAGATCTGCTGGCCGGAGCGCAGCGGCTTGTCGATCAGCATGGTGGGCAGGCTGCGCGACGCGGCTTCGGCGATGGCAGCCGCGGCGGCGGCTTCCACTTCGGCGGCCGCGGCCTTTGCCTCGGCCTGAGCCGCAGCCTGGGCGTCGGCCAGTGCTTCGGCGGGCGAGGGGCCTGCCGGCGCGGCTGGTTCGGCCTGCGGGGCTTCGTCCCGGCCGCCGCGCCGGCCCTGGCTATCCAGCAGCGGCAGGCCGAACGACTCGGCCCAGCCCCGCTGTGCCTCGCGGGCCACCACGCCGATGGCGCGGGCCTTGAGCAGGGCCAGGGTCTCGATCACCGTGTCCAGGGCTACCCGGTCGTCGCCTTCCAGCCGGCGCAGGTCCAGGGCCACCACATCGTTGGAGAAGAAATCGGGGGTCGATTCGAAACGGGACAGGAGATCGTCACGCAGCGCCGCGATGTCAGTGGTCTTGAGAGCGAGAAGGAGGGCGTCGACATTGCCACTGCGCAGCTCGAAGCGTGGCGATTTCTTCTGGGACATAGTCGGTGACCGTGGAAATGGGACATTCTAACTTCGTCTGGGTGCAGAACTGTAACAAATGCCGGATGATAGGAGACCAGTGCCGGATGCGGCGCGTTGACGGCGCTCTTGTTACGATTGCGCCATCTGAACAACGGAGTAGCCATGGGCGCGATCGTCAACAGTGTGGCCTACCGCAGCGGCAAGCGCGTGGGCGATGTCGCCCTGGACCAGATCAGCGACGCAATCGCTGTCCCCGGCACCTTCGTCTGGCTGGGCTTGCACGAACCGGACCTGCCCCTGCTGCGCAAGGTGCAGCAGGAATTTGGCCTGCACGACCTGGCGGTGGAGGATGCCCTGGACGCCCACCAGCGCCCAAAGCTGGAGACCTACGGCGACTCCATCTTCCTCGTGCTGAACACCGCACAACTGGTGGACGAGGAGGTGGTGGTGGGCGAGACCCACCTGTTCGTCGGCCCCAACTATGTGGTGTCGGTCCGTCACGGCGTGAGCAGCAGCTACGCGCCGGTGCGCGAGCGCTGCGAGAGCGACGCGCGCGCGCTGGCCAACGGCCCGGGCTACGTGCTCTACGCGTTGATGGATTTCGTGGTGGACCACTACATGCCCATCGTCACCCGGCTCGAGGATGCCTTCGAGCAGCTTGAGCAAGGCATCTTCCGCGACGAGTTCGACCGCGCCGCGATCGAGCACCTGTACCACATCAAGCGCCAGGTGCTGCGCCTGCGCAATGCGGTCTACCCGATCGAGGAGATCTGCGGGCAACTGATCCGCTTGCACGAGGACCTGGTGCCCAAGGAGCTGCGTGCGTACTTCCGCGACATCGAGGACCATGCCAGCCGCCTGGTGCGCACGCTCGACGTGGTGCGCGAGATGCTGACCACCGCGGTGCAGGTGAACCTGGCGCTGGTCACGGTGGGCCAGAACGAAGTGGTCAAGCGCCTGGCCGGCTGGGGCGCCATCCTGGCGATTCCCACCGTGGTGTTCAGCTTGTACGGCATGAACTTCAATTTCATGCCGGAGCTGAAGTTCCACTATGCCTATCCGGTGGTGATCGGGGTGACCGCGATGGCCTGCGGCGGGCTCTGGCGCAAGCTGCATAAGTCGGGCTGGATCTGACCTGCGCGGCGCGGCAGCCCGGTTGCCACGCCTGCCGTCTCCACAGAGTCCCCGTTTTTCCCTGCCATTCCTCCCCGCGCAGTCCGGGGCGGGACGCCATGCCATGTTTATGGGATTCCCACCTGCTGGCCGGCTGCTTAGTCTTGCCCGTGCCGGGGGACGCAAGCCCGCTGCCATCGGCCGGCTAACGAATAACAAGGTCCTGCCGTAAATCAAATTGCCGGCACGGCGCTGGCAAAAAAGAAAAGCAGAAGAAACACCGGAATCCATTCTCAGGGGAGAAATCCAATGAAGCTTCAACTTCAGGCATTCGGGGTCGCGCTGAGCGGCGCGGCGCTGCTGGCGCTGGCCGCCTGCGGCGGCGGTGGCAGCGATAGCGCAAGCAGCGGTTCCACTGGCGACAAGCCGGTCCTGGCCGCGGCCGCGGTGACCGGCACGGCCGCCACCGGCGCCGCGCTCGCCAACGCCAACGTGGCCATTACCGATAGCGCGGGCGCATCGCCCTGCCAGGAAGCCGCGATCACCACTAGCGCCCTGGGCAGCTACACCTGCACCCTGAAGACGGGCGAGGTCGCGCCGTTCTTCGTGGTCGTCACGGATCCCACGGGCAACACTGCCCCGCTGGTCAGCGTGAGCACCGTCACGCCGGCTGCCGGCGCCAAGCTGACCATCAACGCCACGCCGCTGACCACCGCCATCGTGGCGCAGCTGGCCGCCGACGGCAATCCGCTGACGCTCGTCAGCGGCAAGACGGTGGATGCGGCCGCCCTGCAAAAGGTCACCGCCAACGTGGTCGCGCAGCTCGCCAGCGTGCTCGCCGCCGTCGGCGCCCCCGCCGGCTACGACCCGTTCTCGACCGCCATCACGGCCGCAACGTCAGCCGGTGTCGGCAATACCGCCGACCAGTTGCTCGATATCGTCAAGGTGGTGACGGACCCGGCCACCGGCAAGCTGGCGCTGGCCACCGTGGATAACCCGACGCCCGTGGCCATCGCCACCGCCACCAGCACGGGCGGCACGCTCGCTGCGCCGCCCGCCGCCGTCGCGGCCCTGCCGCAGGCAGCCCAGGCGGTCGCCAAGGCGTTCTCGGCCTGCTTTGCGCTGCCCGTCTCGCAGCGCGTGACGTCCTCCGATGCCACGCTGCCCGCCTCGCAAGGCGGCCCGGAGGTCAACGGGGTGGCGTCCGCGTGCCAGAACATCGCTGCTGACATCAGCAACGCGGCCGCTGTCGACTTCCTGCACAACGGCTACTACTTCGGACAACTGCTCTATGGCATCCTGACCAGCGATTCCATGACGAACGCCCAGTTCAGCGTGCCGGAAATCATGGCGTTCTATCCCGCCGCATCGACTGCCTCGGGGCGCGACGAAGCCATCCTCAACATCAAGTACCTGGACGCCAGCGGCAATCCCGGCAACATCATCACCACGGCACGCGATATCGCGGGCGGCGCGACCAGCGCGCATCCGTCGAGCTGGTGGCTGGTCGGCAACCAGCAGCCGGTGGATGTCACGCTCAAGCTCCAGATCCGGCGCGTCGAGCAGCTCAACCCTGGCTTTAACAAGAACAACAACAACTACAGCCACTTCCAGAGCGGCATCCAGTTCCTGATCAACGCCAAGGGTCCGGGCAGCGTCGTCAACAACGCCCCCCTGAGCTATGCACGTGTGACCGGGCCCGGCTTACCGAGCAATGGCATCGTCTATATCGCGCCGGTTTCGGCCGAGGTGGGCCAGACCTACATGGACGTGAGCAACAAGACTGGCACGGTACCCGTCACCGCCCAGTGCGGCAACGAGTTCAGCCCGCCCTCGCCGTCGTACAACTGCCCGAACTTCTGGTTCTCGCGGACCGTCGGCCTCAGCGGTAGCGCAGCCAGCACCCTGGCGGGCAATCCCGCCAGCCTGGTGTGGGCGCAAGCGGCGGACAACGCCGATGCCTCCAAGGTGGTCAAGGGTGCGAAGTACCGTATCGAGTTGTTTCACGGCACCAACACCACGCCGACCTACAGCTACACCAAGACCCTGCTGAGCAACCTCGTGCCGGCCACCCAAGGGGTGAACCTGCCGTGGAACACGCTGGGCAGCAAGTCGCTGGCCGCGCTGGACCCGTCAAACGCCAGCCTGGCCGGTGCGCAGTCGTCGCTGACGGCGGACTGGGTGCAGAACGTGGCCGCCCAGCAGATCGGCAGCGTCGCCACCTCGGTCGACAGCATCGGGACCTGGAGCACGTCCACGCCTGCGCCCAAGGGCGTGACCTCGATCGTGGTCAATGCGGCGGTGCCGGCCTTCACGGCCACCACCACGCGCGGCCTGCTGTTCGGGTATCGCATGCTGGATAACACCAACAAGTCGGCGGTCTACACGTACAACTGATCTACAACGGATTCAACGGATCAGGCGCTCCTGACGCGGCCGGCGCCACAGCCGGCTTCGGCGTCCTGCATAGCCCCGCAAGGCCAAAAGCCTGCGGGGCTTTTTTTCTAGCCGGCACATGCGCCGTGCGGCGGCGCCGCCACGCGCTTTCGCGCCGTTTTTACGCGTTTTTTATATTTTCTTTACACCTCCGCCTCCCCTCTCTACCCCGTTTTTACCGCTCGATCCCTAATCTGCCATCTGTGAATCACTCACGGTGTGTTGCCATGGACGGGATCTATTTCATTGGTTTGTTGCTGTTTGGTGCGCTGACTGGCGCACTGCTGCTCTTGTGCGCCGCGCTCGCAGGCAAACCGCCGGGAGCGTCCGAGGGACCGGGCGCAGACGCCGCCGACGCCCGCCGCAAGGACAGCGCCACGGACAGGAGGCTGTGATGGACTGGGCTGACCTGTTGGGCGGCGTGCTCGCCGTTGCTGTCTTTATCTACCTCCTGATCGCCCTGTTCCGGCCGGAGAAATTCTGATGTCCACCGAATTCCTGGGACTACTGGTCCTCTACCTTGCCATCCTGCTGGCGCTCGCGCCCTTCGTGGGGCGCTATATCCGCCGCGCGATGGAAGACGACCGCTACCGCGCCACGGCCTGGGGCCGCCCGTTCGAGCGCGTGCTGTATCGCGTGGCCGGCGTGCGCGCCAATGCCGAGATGGGCTGGAAGCAATATGCCATCGCGGTCATCGCATTCAACATGCTGGGCGTGGTGGCGGTCTATGTGCTGCAGCGCGTGCAGGTCTGGCTGCCGCTCAACCCGCAAGGCTTCGGCGCGGTCTCGCCGGATTCCGCCTTCAATACCGCGATCAGCTTCGTGTCCAACACGAACTGGCAGGGCTACGCGGGCGAATCCACCATGAGCTATCTCACGCAGATGCTGGCGCTCACGGTGCAGAACTTCTTCTCGGCGGCCACCGGCATCGCCGTGGTGTTCGCGCTGATCCGCGGCTTCGCGCGCCAGAGCGCGGCCACCATCGGCAACTTCTGGGTGGACATGACGCGCTGCACGCTCTACGTGCTGGTGCCGATTGCTGCCGCGATCGCGCTGGCGCTGGTCAGCCAAGGCGTGATCCAGAATTTCGACAGCTACAAGGAAGTCAGCCTGGTCACGCCCATCGAATACAGCCAGCCCAAGGTGGACGCAGCCGGCCAGCCCGTGCTCGACGCCAAGGGCGCGCCGGTGATGGAGGCCATGAAGACCGACAAGCAGACGCTGGCAATGGGCCCGGTGGCTTCGCAGGAAGCCATCAAGATGCTCGGCACCAACGGCGGCGGCTTCTTCAACGCCAACTCGGCGCATCCCTTCGAGAACCCGACCGAGCTCGCCAACCTGATCCAGATGCTGGCCATCTTCCTGATCCCGGCAGCGCTGTGTTTCACCTTCGGCGAGATGGTCAAGGACCGCCGCCAGGGCGTGGCGATCCTGGCCTCGATGGCGGTGATCTTCATCGTGATGGCATGCGTCGCGGCGGCCTCCGAGCAGCAGGCCAACGCCGCGCTGGCGGGTTTGCCGATCGACCACGCGGCCAGCGCGCTGCAGGCGGGCGGCAATATGGAAGGCAAGGAAACGCGCTTTGGCATCGCCGCCACCGCGCTGTTCGCCACCATCACCACGGCAGCGTCGTGCGGCGCGGTCAACGCCATGCACGACTCCTTCACCGCCATCGGCGGGCTGGTGCCGATGCTGCTGATACAGCTTGGCGAGGTGGTGTTCGGCGGGGTTGGCTCGGGCCTGTACGGCATGCTGGTGTACGCGGTGCTCGCCGTGTTCATCGCGGGCCTGATGATCGGCCGCACGCCGGAGTACCTGGGCAAGAAGATCGAAACCTATGAGATGAAGATGACCGCGGTGGCGATCCTCGTCACGCCGCTGCTGGTGCTGCTGGGCACGGCGGTGGCGGTGATGGTGGAGCCCGGCCGCGCGGGCGTGTTCAACCCCGGCACGCACGGCTTCTCGGAAATCCTCTACGCGCTCTCGTCGGCGGCCAATAACAACGGCAGCGCCTTCGGCGGCTTGTCGGCGAACACGCCCTTCTACAACGTGCTGCTGGCCGCCGCGATGTGGTTCGGCCGCTTCTGGATCATCGTGCCGATCCTGGCCATGGCGGGCTCGCTGGCTGCCAAGCGCAGGCTGCCGGTGACGGGCGGCACCATGCCCACGCACGGCCCGCTGTTCGTGGTGCTGCTGGTCGGCTCGGTGCTGATGGTGGGCGCGCTTACCTATATCCCGGCGCTGGCGCTGGGCCCGGTGGCGGAGCAGCTGCAGGCGCCGGTGGTCTCGGCTGCGAGCAAGTAATGGAGAAACGCATGCAACAAGAATCCATGGTGACGGGCGGCAAGAACGCCGGCGTGGCACCGGCAAACACAACCCAGGCAACCAGCGTGGTCACGCCGGGCCTGGCCACGCAAAGGAGTGGCGGCCATCATCGCCCGGCACGCGGCGGCATGTTCGCGCCCGAGCTGGTCAAGCCCGCCCTGCTCGATGCGGTGAAGAAGCTCTCGCCGCGCGACCAGTTGCGCAACCCGGTGATGTTCGTGGTCTATGCGGGCAGCATCCTGACTACCATCCTGTTCTTGCGCGCGCTGTTCTCGCCCGCCACGGCGGGCGGCGAGAGCGCCGGCTTTATCCTGGCCGTGTCGGTGTGGCTGTGGTTCACCGTGCTGTTCGCCAATTTTGCCGAAGCGCTGGCAGAAGGGCGCAGCAAGCAGCAGGCCGAAGCGTTGCGCGGACTCAAGACCACGGTCACCGCCAAGCTGATCAAGGAAGGCCGGCGCGACTACCGCGCCGCCGGCGCCACCGAGCCGCGCGGTGCTGCCGCGCTGCGCCGTGGCGACGTGGTGCTGGTCGAGGCCGGCGACATGGTGCCCGGCGACGGGGACGTGATCGAAGGCGTGGCCTCGGTGGACGAGAGCGCCATCACCGGCGAATCGGCTCCCGTGATCCGCGAATCCGGTGGCGACTTTTCTTCGGTCACCGGCGGCACGCGCGTGCTGTCCGACTGGATCGTGGTGCGCATCACCACCAATCCGGGCGAGAGCTTCATCGACCGCATGATCACCATGGTGGAAGGCGCCAAGCGCCAGAAGACGCCGAACGAACTGGCGCTGACCATCCTGCTGGTCGGGTTGACCATCGTGTTGCTGCTGGCCACCGCCACGCTGCAGCCGTTCTCGGTGTACAGCGTGTTCGTCGCCAAGGCCGGCATGCCCGTCACCATCACCGTGCTGATCGCGCTGCTGGTGTGCCTGATCCCGACCACCATCGGCGGCCTCTTGTCGGCCATCGGCGTGGCCGGCATGAGCCGCATGATGGAAGCCAACGTGATCGCCACCTCGGGCCGCGCGGTGGAGGCCGCCGGCGACGTGGACGTGCTGCTGCTCGACAAGACCGGCACCATCACCCACGGCAATCGCCAGGCTTCGCGCTTTATCGCCGCGCCCGGCGTGTCGGCGCAGCAACTGGCCGAAGCCGCCTGGCTGTCGTCGCTGGCCGATGAAACGCCGGAGGGCCGCAGCATCGTCACGCTGGCGCGCCAGCAGGCCGGCGCCGCCACGCCCGATATCAGCGCGCTGCGCCCGATCTTCGTGCCGTTTACCGCGCAGACCCGCATGAGCGGCGTGGATGCCGGCGGCCGCAGCGTGCGCAAGGGCGCCGCCGACGCCGTGCGCAAGTATGTGACCGAGCGTGCCGGCAAGTTCCCCGACGCTGTGATGCTGGCCGTGGACGACGTGGCCCGCGCCGGCAGCACGCCGCTGGTGGTGGCTGAGTCCAGCACCGACGGCAATGGCGAGAACGTGCGCGTGCTCGGCGTGGTGGAGCTCAAGGACATCGTCAAGTCCGGCATTCGCGAGCGCTTCGGCGAGCTGCGCAAGATGGGCATCAAGACGGTGATGATCACCGGCGACAACCGCCTCACCGCCGCGTCGATCGCAGCGGAAGCCGGCGTCGATGACTTCCTCGCCGAAGCCACGCCAGAAGCCAAGCTCAAGCTGATCCGCGACTACCAGGCCGAAGGCCGCCTGGTGGCGATGACCGGCGACGGCACCAACGATGCCCCGGCGCTGGCGCAGGCCGACGTGGCGGTGGCGATGAACAGCGGCACGCAGGCGGCGAAGGAAGCCGGCAACATGGTCGACCTCGACAGCAATCCGACCAAGCTGATCGAGATCGTCGAGATCGGCAAGCAGATGCTGATGACGCGTGGCTCGCTGACCACCTTCAGCGTGGCCAACGATGTGGCCAAGTACTTCGCCATCATCCCGGCCGCCTTCGCCACCACGTACCCGCAGCTCAACCAGCTCAACGTGATGGGCTTGTCCACGCCGGCCTCGGCCATCCTGTCGGCGGTGATCTTCAACGCGCTGATCATCGTGGTGCTGATCCCGCTGGCGCTGCGCGGCGTGGTGTATCGCCCGCTCGGCGCGGCCATCTTGCTGCGGCGCAACCTGCTGGTGTACGGCCTCGGCGGCATCCTGGTGCCCTTTGTCGGCATCAAGGTGATCGACATGATCCTCACGCTGTTCGGCTGGGTCTGAGCGCAGCATCGCACGCATCGCAAGCATCGCACGCGCTGCACATAAACGGAGCAATCCATGAATACGCAAGTCCAACCCGCCCAGCCCGCCACGCCCATCCAGGGCGGCCTGCTGCGCCCCATGCTGACGATTTTTGTCGTGCTGTCGGCCGTCACCGGCCTGTTGTACCCCGGCGTGATCACCGGCATCTCGCGCGCCGTGTTCCCGCATGAAGCGGCCGGCTCGCTGATCGTCAAGGACGGCCATGCCATCGGCTCGGAACTGATCGGCCAGCCGTTCTCGGACCCGAAGTACTTCTGGGGCCGCTTGTCAGCCACCGCGCCCATGCCTTATAACGCGGCGGCTTCCGCCGGCTCCAACCTCGGCCCGAGCAACCCGGCCCTGACCGATGCCGCGCGCGCCCGTATCGACGCGCTGCGCGAGGCGGATCCCGACAACAAGGCGGCGGTGCCGGTGGATCTGGTCACGGCCTCCGGCAGTGGCCTCGATCCGCAGATCAGCCCTGCCGCGGCGCAGTACCAGGCGGCGCGCGTGGCCCGGGTGCGCGGGTTGCCGCTGGAGCGCGTGCAGGCGCTGGTTGCGGCCAACACGGAAAAGCCGCTGCTCGCGGTGATGGGCGATCCGGTGGTGAATGTGCTTAAGTTGAATCTGGCGCTGGATGGCCAGAAGCAGTGAGGTTTGGGAGGGGATTGGCGCGCAAGCAATGCCCGCTGGTTTGCTCCCCTCTCCCGCGCAGCGGATGCGGGGCTGGGGGGGAGGGCGGGCGCTGGCTACGCCGTCGTGCTGGAAAACACCATTGGCTTCGCTTTCAGTGGCTCCTAGCCAAGCCGCCCC
>NZ_BAAILO010000426.1:23877-27844 GCF_054589115.1 Cupriavidus sp. 8B
ATGAGGGGAGAGGGAGAGAGAGCCGTCGTCGTAGCGCGTGGTGTTGGCCCGGTCGGCGGCTTCGGCATGCGCCCCGGGGCTTATGTCTGACCGCAGGCGTGGCACAATCGTTTTCATCCATCCTCCTCTCCGTGCAATGACCCCCCACCATGCCTGACACCGCCCAGCGCGACGCTCCCGAGCGGCCCGATCCCGACGCCCTGCTGCAACGCATGCAGGAGGAGGGCGAGCGCGCCGCGCGCGGCAAGCTGCGTGTGTATTTCGGCGCTTCCGCCGGCGTCGGCAAGACCTTCGCCATGCTCACCGCCGCGCGGGCGCTGCGCGAGCAGGGCAGCGATGTCGTGATCGGCGTGGTCGAGACCCATGGCCGCGCCGAGACCGAGGTGCTGATCGCGGATCTGGAGCGGCTGCCGATGAAGGCCATGCCGCATCACAAGCTCGACGATCGCGTGCTGCTGGAGTTCGACCTGGACGGCGCGCTGGCCAGGCGCCCGGCGCTGATCCTGGTCGACGAGCTGGCGCATTCCAACGCCACCGGCAGCCGCCACCCCAAGCGCTGGCAGGACATCGAGGAATTGCTGTCGACCGGCATCGATGTGTGGACCACCGTCAACGTCCAGCACCTGGACAGCCTCAACGAGGCGGTGGGCGGCATCACCGGCATCCGCGTGTGGGAGACCGTGCCCGACACGGTCTTCGACGACGCCGACGAAGTCATTCTGGTGGACCTGCCCGCCGACGAATTGCTGCGGCGGCTGCGCGACGGCAAGGTCTACCTGCCGGAGCAGGCGCGCACCGCGGCCACCAATTTCTTCCGCAAGGGCAACCTGATCGCGTTGCGCGAGCTCGCGCTGCGCCGCACCGCCGACCGCGTCGACGATGACGTGCGCGCTTACCGCCATGCCGAATCGATCCGCCCGGTGTGGCGCACGCGCGAAGCGGTGCTGGCGTGCATCGGCACCGGCGACGATGCCGGGCAGGTGGTCAAGAGCGCGCGCCGGCTAGCCGGGCAACTGGATTGCGACTGGCATGTGGTCACGGTGGCCACGCCGCGCCTGGCGCCGTTTGCCGTGCATGAGCGCACCAACGTGCAGGACGCGATGCGGCTCGCGGAAGAGCTCGGCGCGCGCACCGAAACCCTGGCTGGCAGCGATATCGTGCAGGCGGTGACGGGCTATGTACGGCGTCACAACCTGACCAAGGTGGTGGTGGGGCGCGCACCCGGCAACTGGCGCCCCAGCGGCGGCGGCCTGCTGGCGCGTGGCCGCGCGTTGATCGCGCTCAGCCTGGCGCCGTTCCTGGGCGCGCGCGCATGGCTGTTCGGGCGCCATAGCTTTGCCGATTCGCTGGCCCTGGGCTGCCCGGAGATCGACGTGATCCGCGTTGCCGCCGATGCCATGGGCACCGACACGCGCGGCCGCGCGCAGCCGGAGCCGGGGCGCGCCGACGTGCGCGAGGACCCCGCCCGCAACGACGTCAGCGGCGTGGTGGCGCACCGCGTGGACTACCTGTGGGCAATCGCGTGGTGCGCGGGCGCCAGCTTGTTGTCGGCGGTGGCGCGCCCGTGGTTCGAGCTGGTCAATATCGCCATGCTGTTCCTGGCCGCCGTGGTGGCGGTGGCGCTGCGCCACGGGCGCGGGCCCGCCGCGCTGGCCTCGGTGGTGTCGGTGGCGGCCTTCGACTTTTTCTTCGTGCCGCCGCGCATGTCGTTCTCGGTGAGCGATGTGCAGTACCTGGTGACGTTCGTGGTGATGCTTGCGGTGGGCCTTGTGATCGGCCAGCTCACTGCCGGCCTGCGCGAGCAAGCGCAGGTGTCGGTGGAGCGCGAAACCGATGCGCGCACCCTGTACGAGCTGGCGCGCGAGTTGTCCGCCGCTTTGATGCCCGAGCAGATCATCGACATCAGCAGCCGCTTCCTGCAAGCCGCGCTTGGCGCGCGCTCGGCATTCTTCCTGGTCTCGGCCAAGGGGCGGTTGATGCCGCCCGTGATCGATCCCATGCAACGCGGCAGCGACGCGATCGATCCCGTGCTGGCGCAATGGGTGTTCGATCACGGCCAGCCTGCCGGCACCGGCACCCACACGCTGCCGGGCAGCACCGTGCTCTACCTGCCGCTCAAGGCGCCCATGCAGACGCGCGGCGTGCTGGCGGTGGAGCCGCAGGAGTGGCGCGCCTTCGCGCGGCCCGAGCGGCGCCGGCAGATCGATGTGTTCGCCACGCTGATCGCGATCGCCATCGAGCGGCTGCACTATGTGGAGGTGGCGCAGCAGGCGCTGGTGTCGATGGAATCGGAGCGGCTGCGCAGCTCGCTCTTGGCCGCGGTCTCGCATGATCTGCGCACGCCGCTGACCAGCCTGATCGGCATGGCCGAGACCATGCAGCGCGCGGAGCCGCCGCTGCCGCCGTCGTTGTCGGAAACGGTCGGCGCGATGCGCGAGCAGGCGCTGCGCATGCGCACCATGGTGGTCAACCTGCTCGACATGGCGCGCCTGCAAAGCCGCGACGTGCGCATGCAAAAAGAGTGGCAGTCGCTCGAAGAGCTGGTCGGCGCGGCGCTTGCCGGCATGCGCGATGCGCTGTCGCGGCACCGCGTGTCGGTCGCGGATCTATCGGCGCTGCCGCTGGTGGAGTGCGATGCGGTACTGATGGAGCGCGTGCTGTGCAACCTGCTGGAGAACGCTGCCAAGTACACGCCGCCGGGCACCGGCATCCGCATCTCCGGCGAAGTGGTCGAAGCGGAGGTGCGGCTCGCGGTGGCGGACGACGGCCCCGGCGTGCCGCGCGGGCAGGAGCTTTCGATCTTCCAGAAATTCACGCGCGGCGAGCGCGAGTCCGCGACCGCGGGCGTTGGCCTCGGCCTGGCCGTGTGCGAAGCCATCGTGCAGGTGCACGGCGGGCGCATCTGGGTGGAGAGCGTGAACGCGGACCACACTGGCGCACGCTTTGTCGTGGCGCTGCCGCGCGGCAATCCGCCTGCGATCGAGCCCGAGCCGCTTGAGTTGCCTGGGCCGGCTGAATCGCTGCAAGCCGCCGCGCACGGAAGCGGCGCCGGGCTGGTCGCGCACGGTGCAGCAAACAAGGAGTCCAACTGAAATGGCATTTGAATTTTCGCCGACTGTCCTGCTGGTCGAAGACGAGCCGCATATCCGGCGCTTCGTGCGCGAGGCGCTGCAGGCAGAAGGCTGTGCCGTGCATGAGGCCGAGACGCTCAAGCGCGGCCTGATCGATGCCGGCACGCGCCAGCCCGACGTGGTGATCCTCGACCTGGGCCTGCCCGACGGCGACGGCATGACGCTGATCCGCGAGATGCGCACCTGGACCGAAGTGCCCGTGCTGGTGCTATCGGCACGCTCCGGCGAGGACGACAAGATCGCCGCGCTGGACGCCGGCGCGGACGATTACCTGACCAAGCCTTTCGGCGTGGGCGAGCTGATCGCGCGCGTGCGCGTGCTGCTGCGCAGGCATGCCAAGACCAATCCGCAAGGCACGCCGCAGATCGCCTTTGGCGAGGTGCAGATCGACCTGGCCAACCGCGTCGTCACCCGCGCCGGGCAGGATGTGCACCTGACGCCGATCGAGTATCGCTTGCTTGCCGTGCTGATCGCGCATCGCGGCAAGGTCATGACGCATCGCGAACTGCTGCGGGAAGTATGGGGGCCGGCGCACTCGGAGAGCAGCCATTATTTGCGGGTGTATATGGGGCACTTGCGGCACAAGCTGGAGGCTGATCCGGCGCAGCCTTCGCATTTGATGACTGAGGTGGGGGTGGGGTATCGGTTTGTGGGGTGAGGGAGTTGCAAGATCAGCTGCAACTGCAACTGCAACTGCAACTGCAAAATCAGCTTCAACTTCAACTGCTTAACGTCAAGGGCAACTGCAGTTTCACCTCCCCTGCGGGGAGGCGACCTACTTTCTTGTCTCGCCAAGAAAGTAGGCAAAGAAGGCGACCCGGATGGGGCGAAAGACT
>NZ_BAAILO010000427.1:0-486 GCF_054589115.1 Cupriavidus sp. 8B
TCGACCAGTACCGAGGCCTCTTCCGCTTCGACCACGTTCGGCGAGAACTGCAGCAGCGCCATGGCCACCGCCCGCAAGGCCTCGGCCTCTTTCGCCGGCGCCCGGTCGTAGAGGAGCGTCTGCGGGGCCATCGTCAGCACACCGCCACGGCGCATCTGCAGGCGAATGCCCGCCTGTATCGCCATGCGCGAAGCAAGATGAACCCGTTCCTTCTCCAGCACCGCCACGGCGAGCTCAGTGGACCAGCTCGGCCGGAACACTTCGAGGGATAGGGAGGGCAGGTGCAGGCAAATCCAGAGGCGCAACATGACGGTGAAGCAGGATCGGCGACGGCTCCAGCGAGACGAGCAGAGGCTTATCTTGCTGCGGACCGCGCCGCTTGATGAAGGTGAGTTCGACGCCGCCGGCGGCCGGCGCGATGCCGATGCGCAGCGGCGCCGGTGAGGCGTCACGCGCGCAGGCCAGCGGCCGCATCAGGCAGAACAG
>NZ_BAAILO010000428.1:0-1040 GCF_054589115.1 Cupriavidus sp. 8B
TCTCGTTCGCTGGCCCTCTATATGTGGCGCAAGGATGGATCGACCGATGTGTCCAAAGAATAGTCCCGGGTCATCACGCCCGACTTGTCGGCCCGCAAGGGCCGACCAACCATCTAACCAGGAGGGATGCGATCATGCGCATACTCGTGAACGTCCACATACCGCACGAACCGTTCAACACGCTTGTGCGAAATGGCAACGCCGGCGCCGTCATCGCGCAAATAGTCGAGGACTGCAAACCGGAGGTCATCTATTTCACTGAACAAAGCAGGAAACGCGGCGCCGTTTTGATCGTCGACATCGCGGAACCCAGCGATCTTCCGTCGATCGCCGAACCGTGGTTCCTCAAATTCAACGCGGAATGCGAGTTCCGGCTAGCCATGAAGCCCGAAGATTTACAAAAGGCCGGACTCGATCAACTCGGCGCGAAGTGGAAATAGCGCGGCGCGTGACGAAGCGGCTCTTCTCTGAGGGTTCCTCCTAACCCGTGGCGACCATCGCGGTTCGATCCGCAGGGGCCGTTTTGCTTGACCCGGGAGCGTCAATCCAATGGATAGAGGAGACCGGGCCAAACCGGGGGCTAAGCGGCGACACGATGAACGCATTCACCAGCGATGGAGGGATGCCATCGTTCGACCGGAGATCGGAGCTGGTCATTGAGCACGGCAGTCCGGATTTGCAGGTTTCCGTATGGTAGCGCATACCGACAGCGTTTTCCGCATACTTCTGGATGCGGCCAGAGGTCAGTTCAAGTGGGTGTTGCGAAGATGTCTCCAAACATCTGTTTTCCGTGAAGCTGCGCCAGTTCTGGCTTTGCTAGCTGTAGCGGCCCGATTACATAAATGGTCGGGACCGATTACATCGGTGGTTTCGGGACCACATTAGCTGAAAAATCCGAGCGCCCGGGAACCACATTACGTGAGAACGGGCCCACATTATTTGAGAACAGCCCGATAACATCACCCATGAACCACATTGAGCGAGAACATCACAGCGGCACCCCCGGCCAGCGGTCAGGATTCACGGGTGCCCGCTTTCGG
>NZ_BAAILO010000429.1:0-11490 GCF_054589115.1 Cupriavidus sp. 8B
CGCACCGGACACCGGCCTCAAGCCCATCACGCGGCTCATCAGCGAGGACCGCATCTCGCGCATCGTGCCCGAGACCACGACGAAGGTTGAGGTGTCCTTCTCCTCGGTCTTTACGCGCCGATTCCTGCACGATGACTATAATTTTTGCGCGGCCAAATGTTCAGTCGCGCGAGGCGGCAAGGTCAAGGCGCTCGATGAGGCCTTCCGAGAGGCTGAAGTCTGGTTCAGTCGCGTGAACGATTGGCTCGCGTCGAAGAATCAACTTGAGTTTTCGATCGGCTACGAATCCGTCGTCCTGGAAGTTCCCAATGCGCTCGCCGGGCGACTGCTACGCCTGCTGGGCCAGTACGACAAGCTCGCCTCGGCCACGCTGTTCGCGCACGTCGGGCGCTCCATTTCCGGCACAGAACGCGATACGCAGCTCGATATCGCAGGCCGGCGCCTCAATACGATTCACACCCTCTGCATTCCGGACAACGACCGGTTTGCCGATGACGGCAGCCGCCTTCCCGCCTGAGCCCCAATTCCATTCCCTCCCTTCCGAACCCCAAGGAGCACCGTGGACATTCGAGATATCCAGCGCCTGCACGAGCAGTTCGCGCACGCCCCCCTCACCATTGAGGCGCAAACCACGTCCCACAATCCTGCCGGCCTTCTGTTGCCCCCGCCCGCCTTTGCCGCCGCGAGTGCGACCCGACGGTGGGCCGGCCGCGCCGGCAACACCCGCCACATTGCCAGCATCGTGATTGGCATCGTGGCGGCAGGCGCCCTCGGTATGTCCGTCGCCAACTGGCAGCATGGGCGGACAACGGATGCGGCAAAGCCTGAGACCGCGGCACCCGTCAAGGCCGAGGGCACCCAGGACGCGCCGGAACTGGGTCAAGCGCCGGTGGCTATCGCTGCCGCGTCCAGTCCCGCAACGGCTGATACCGCACCGATGAACCGGGCCGGCTACAGCGCCGCCCAACTCGCCGAAATCCCGGCTAAGGGCGCGGAACTGGTGCAGCAAGTTGCAGAGCCGCCCGCGGCAGTGATTGCGCCGGTGTCCCGCCCTCAGCCAAGCCAGGCTCCGGTGGCTCGGGCGACCCCGCCGGTCGTGCGCAAGGTCGAGCCGGCCCCAGCACAGGCAAATGCCGCGCCCCAGTCCCCCCCTGCACATCGCGCAAACGCCGCATCCGAGATAAAGCTGTTCTGAGCCGACCGACCATGAAAGACACTCCCACCTTTAGCGTGCTCAATCGCGGAATGAGCATCCACGGAGACGTGGCCGCGGACCACGGCATCACCTGCCTCGGCCTGATTGACGGCAACCTCTCCTCGTCGGCCGGACTACTCCATGTCGGCAGCGGCGGTATCGTGCGTGGCAAGGTTGAAGGCGATCATGTGATCGTGGACGGCATCGTGGAGGGCGACGTGGCCGCCCGCAGCACGCTGCTGATCAATGGCCGCGTCAAGGGCGAGATCTTCTACGCTGGCACAATCCGGCTTGGCCTGAATGCGAACCTGGAGAGCCGCATCTCACGCGTCGCCGCCATCGGCACCAGGAGCGACGCGCACGTCTTTACGCGGGAGTCGGTCCCGGCAAGTCCCGCCGATCCCGCAGAGCTTGCCGATGCGAACACAGCGGGGACCCCGAGCACATGAGTCCACCCTATTCGCGGAAACGCGCATGATTTCCCATCTCTTATGAGTCCGAACAAGGCCCGGTTTCGCAACCGGGCCTTGTTGCTTTGGGTGCCGCTAACGCACCAGCTGATGCAGCGAAACGAGTTCGTCGACCGAGAACAGGCCCGGGACGGTAAGCCACAACAGGCTAAACCCCTGCGCGCCGACAAACGATACAAAGGGAAACTCGCCGTCCAGCAAGCAACGAAAATTCCGTCTGCCTCGCACGGGGTCCTGAATCTCGTACTGGCTGCGGTGGCGCAGCCTAAACATTGCCTGGCCTTGCCGGTATAGACGCTCCACGGGTGCGCGCGGCGAAAGCTGCGCCTCCAGCCACCGGTCGTAGTCCAGCTCGGTTCCGCCGGTTGCTCTTGCTCGCATCCAGTTGGCATGCAGGGCTAGCGGTCTCTCCCGCGACAGTCGGTCGACATCCAACGGCGATGCGTTTCTCTCTTCCAATTTCTCCTCCATTTTGCTGAGCACGCCCAGGTGCTCCCCCGATCCAACGGCGCCCGTGACCTCCAAATATGACGTGCCATCTATCGACTATCGGCAAGCGTTTGTAAGAGTTAAATTTAACGTGGTTTATAATGATTTGCCGGTCCACGCTTCTGCCCATGCAGAAACGACCCCTTCAGCGCGGCCGGCCGGTCGGCACGACCACTTTCGATTCCCATCTGGCGCAGGCATTCGGTGGTGCCGTGCGTGCCCGCCGAACGGCGTACGGCATTGCCCAGGAAACGCTGGCCAATTTGGCCGGTATCGAGCGATCGCACACCGGCAAGATCGAGCGCGGTGAGCACATGCCAACGTTGGCGATTGTGTTTAGGCTGGCGCGGGCATTGGGATGCAGTGCAGCAGAGTTGATCGCAGCGACTGAGGCGGAGGCCAAGGCACAGGAGGCCTCGGAAGCAGACCTCGCGTCTCCCACCCCCCAAAAAAAATAGCCCCGGGCGACACGCCCGGGGTTGGTCTAAATGATGACCTCCACTGCCTCGCCGAACGGCGGCGGAGCAATCGTGTGGAGCGGCGTGGTCGACGCCCATAAGGTGGGATACGCCGGCGGCGCAGCCGGGAATTTCCCGTGCATGTCCGTCAGGTAGACCAGGAACGCCGGAGCGATTCCCTGCTCGTCCAGCCAGGCGAACGGCGCACGGAAGCTCGTGCCGCCACCGCCTCGGATGGGACCCAACTCAATGGCCTCTCCCCGCTCAAAGCACTGCACCTGCGTCACGCGAGTGTCGCAGTCCAGCACGAACAGGCGCCGCGGCTGCAGCACGGTGAAGACCGTTTCGATCTCCGCCCCGAACTGCTGCTGCGTCTCGTCGAACACCGAACCGCTGGTGTCGCGCACAAAGACCGCATCGCCGACCGACTGGTCGTGCAACGCCGGCAGGTAGAGGCCCATATGGGTGTACCGCCGGTTCGGCATGGCCCAACTGTAGTCCGACCGGGTCTGCTCGAAGGCAAAGCGGTGCAGCACTGAGCGCCAGTCCACCGATGCCCGCGTGGCCGACTCCACCATCGCACTCAACTCGCCGGGCAGCTTGCCACGCATCTGCGCAGCTTTTGCTGCCTGCATCGTCGCCACCTTCCACTCGTTGGCCAGCGTTTGCTGCTGTGCCTGCGGCTGCTGGCGAACCTCACCGGGCGAAAAGTCCGGCGAGGCCTGCGACGGCGCGTCCCCGGCCGTGCCGTTGCCTTTGCCGTCCTGGCCATTAGGCTGGGACGGATCATTGCCGTCGGCCTTGCCGTTGCCGTCCTGCTGTGGCTGCGGTTGCGGTTCTGACTGCGGTTGCTCCGATGCTTCCTGGCGCAACATGGCATAGATTTCCTCTGCAGACTTGCCGAGAAATCGTCCGTCGATCAGCGCGCCGGCCGGCAACTGCAAGCCGGCGTTTAGCACCAATGGATTGATCGCATAGTCGCAGGCCTGATTCCAACGGTCAGGATCGCGAACGCCGCGGCGCCAGCAATGCCCGTTGGCCGGATGCAATACCTCGTGGGCAAGACAGCCGCGTAGCTCAAGATCGCTCAGGGTGGCGACGAATGCTGGGTTGTAGCCCAACGATACGCCATCCACCCAGAACGTCTTGCACGACGGATCTTCGACCACCCGCAGGCGCATCAACAACGCGCCGAAGAACGGTTGCGAAAGGATGAGCTGGGAACGCTGCTTCGAGATTCGATCGCGCACACCGGCCTCACGCTGTGAGCAGTTCGAACATCGACGAGGTCGGCGCAGCCGCCGCCGGCGACGGCGGCGGACCACCCATGAACGCGGCCATCTGTGCCTCAATCTCCATCGCCTTTTCGGCAACCTGCTTGCGCAGGTCGTTCGAATTGCGCAGGTCCGCCCCGGTGTGACGGGCCAGATGCTCGCGTGTCTCATCCAGGATGCGCGTGAGCGCCGGATCCCCGGAGAAGTTCAGCTTAGGCAGCAGTGCACTCAACTCGCGCACCTTGTCGGCAACATCCAGCCGCACGTTCGTGGCCCCGTACAGGCGGTTGGCGAAGTGCTGCACGGCTTCGAAGAGGCGGCCCACCAGGTCGTCGTTGGCGGTCTTCACCGCCCCGAGCACACGCTGGTCGATATCCGCCTTGAGCCCGTCCAGGACGTTGGCCGGCAGCGCAATGTCGAACTGGCTCGCATCTGGAAACGGCAGGACTGCCAGGCGCATACCGAACTTCTTGGCCAGTTCCGCTTGCGTCGGATAGTCTGCCTCGTCGAACAGGCCATTCAGCGCAGCGCGCGCCTCTTCCTTCAGGCGCGGATAGTCGGCGAGAAACACCGCGGACGTGGCGTTGAACTCGTCCTGAAACGCGCGCTGGCGGTCAGCCACCTCCATATACATGTCGGTGGGCAGCAGGCGTACGCCCAACTGATCGTAGTCCAGGCTGTGGGCATCGAAGTAGGCGCGGGCACGGTTGGCGACCGCGCACACTTCCTTGTACGACGTGGCACCCTCGGTCAGCAGCTTCTTGTTGAAGCGGCCGATGTCTTTGGTGTCGTGGTTGGACTCGACTTCCTGCGTGGCGCGGGTGTCGAAGCGGCGCGCACGCCAGACCGACGTGCTGAATGTGGCGAGCATAACGCGCTTGGTGATGTCTTGAATGTTCATGATGATTCCTGGAAATGGGATGAATACGGCTGCAACGAAAAACGGCGAGCCTGGTGGCTCGCCGTCATGGGATGAAGAGAAAAGAAAAAAGGGATCAGTTGCCGAGCAGCAACTCACCGAGCTTGCCGCCCTGCGCATTAATCCACGCTGGAGTCGCGCAGATCCGCGCGTCGCGGCGTGCTGCATCGGTGGCGAGCATCACGGCGAATTCGCCGAGATGGGCTTCGAATAGGCGATTGGCGTACACCATCACACGATCGAAGTTGTTCTCGTTGGAAACGGCAGCGAGCGCCGAGCAGATGGCGTACTGCGCGGCCACCTTGTCAGGGATCCTGGCGGATTCCGGGGCGGCCAGCACCGAATCCACGCTGGGCAACTCGCGATAGATCTGGCGGAACGACTCGAACTCGAGTGCGGCGCCCTCGCCCACTGCGCCGGCCGTGGCGACGATTTCCATCCCCTGCGGTACCAGCGGCAGTTGACGCGCCACATGCCCCCAGCCTCGCGGCGAAGGCAGGTTCTCCACCTCTTTGCTGCGCTCAGACGAGAGCAGCAGATCGGGGCGGAAGCGCAGGAAGGCGATGAGCACGGGCGGCACGTTGTTCGTGACTGCCCACCGCGTCCAGTCCTCGATCGTCGGTTCCAGCTCCACGATGGTGCTGAAGCGGGATTTCAACGGATCAAGGATGTTGGACACCGCCGCGTTGTCGCTGCGACGGTTGGTGGCCGCCACGAAGGTGACGTGGTCCGGCAGAACGTGTTCGCCAATGCGCCGTGCGAGCAGCAGTTGCATCTTGGCGGCCTGGACCGCCGGCGAGGCCTGTCCGAGATCGTCAATGAACCAGACCAGCGGGCGCGTGCTGTTCAGTGCGGTGGCCAGATCCCCGAACGGCAGGAACTTGGCACCCGCACCGTCCGGTGCCGGAAACGGCAGGCCCTTGGAGTCGGTCGGATCTTCCACCACGGGATGGGAGATCAGTAGGTCGTGACGGGCAGCCTTGGCGGCGCTATCCACGATATCGCTCTTGCCGATGCCGGGCGCCCCAGTGATGAGGACGGGCAGGCGTGCGGGAATGAAGGCCGCGAGCAGGGTGTGCAGTTGGGAAGGATTGACTTTCATGGGGATTCCTAAAAAGGTGAGTCCCACAAAGCCACCTAACCCACAGGGAAGGTGTCCCTGTGGGAAGTTTCAATGAATGCGCCAGCTGGGCTGGCAGAGGTCGATGCGTCAGAGACGCGGGCAAAACGCTGTTTGGACTGATCCGTACCAGTGCGAACAACGCTCCAACGACGAGCTTACAGCCAATAACGCGAAGGCAGTACGCCAATAGACGACGAATTTGCTATCGCTTTTGAGAGAAAACTTCCCCGGCGCTCGGCCGGGGGAGGGTAAAACGAATCACGCGGCTATCGCTAATGCTGGCTCGTATTCGGCCAGCCGCGCTCGTGCATAGGCGAGGGTGCCATCCTTAGCTCGCAGCTTGCGCGCCAGGCGGCGCTGCGGATCTTCAATGTAATAGACTCGAGCGCTACCGCGCGGATAGTGCTTGATCTGGCGGAAGCCTTCATCAATGCACATGTCCACGTATTCGCGGCCGTTCAGAACCCGCCCTTCCGGCAAGCGCCAACATGCAGCCTCCGCTTGCTCGCGGGCGCTCTCAACATCGCGGGCTTGGCGAAGCGCAGTCTGCGCGGCCGCTGCCTCGATGTCCCATTGACGCTGCTCGGCCTCGGAGAAGCCGCACAGCTCAAAGATCCGCCGTCGACGCGTAGCCGCCGGCACACCGGTCAATACCACGCCCAGCTCCTCGCGGATGGCCCGCTTGGATAGTGCGTTCTGATCGCTTGGACTGTCCAGCGCTTCAAGCAGCTGCGCCACGTTGCGCTCCATGACCGCGAGCGCCAGGCGGTTAGGCCACGAATAGCTCGTGGTGTCCCGCTCGACCGTGGCAAGGCGAAGTTCACGCTGAAGCATGCGCTGAGTCAACGTTCCCTTAGCCTGCTCTTCTTGCGCGCGCGCAGCCCTCTCCGCATAGCGATGCCGGGCGATGAGGGAATGCAAGCGTGCAGCAAGCGGAGAGACCGGTGCCGCGTCCTCCCCGGTGGGCGGGGCGATGGTCGGCATCGAAGGCGGAGGGACGATTCCGGCTGCGAACAGCGCGTCATCCACAGCGACTCGGGCGCGGTCGGCCGGCAGCGGGTTAACCAGTGCAATCAGGCGGGCGGCATTGTGAGCAGTGATCGCCAGGTTGTCATGCCGCATGACCCCGCAAAGCGCCTGCAGCTTGTCGGCTGGCAGCGCTCCGCGTAGGGCCGGCACGGCAATCAGATCCTTTAGCCAAAGCAGATCGTACTTGCCAATGTCCGGGCTGTCGCGATAGGCATTGAGGACGCAATCGCGAACTTTCTCGCCTCGTTGCAGTGCGTATGCGACATGGACCTCGTGGCGCGAATTGATGCCGGCGCCGGGTGAGTACTCGGGCCCGTTCGTACCGAAGCCGAAGCGAGCACGAAATTGCTGCTCCACATAGCAGGCGGGGTCGACGAATGCTGCATCGGGATCCGCAAACAGCGTGCCCTGGTCACGGCACTCCGGCGCCAGAGCCTCCTCCGGGAAATAGCCAAGACGACCAGCGGCCACTGCTGCTTCCCAGGCGTCGCGACTGACCTCGAAAGGCCTAAGCACTTTCCCGTCCGGGCGAAGGATGAACCGGTCCACTTCACCGATGATGGTGTCGAGGATCTCGCGCATGGAACCGCTGGGCCGGACAGCAAAGTTGCCCCTTGCCAGCCGGATGAGGGGGATGTCGCCGCGGGCGATATGGCGTAGTCGCACGGACTCCACCGGTGTGCATCGGCGCAGGTCGTCGTTGCAGTTGAAGAAGGCCAGCACACCGGCCAGTGTGGTGCGCGATTCAACCCGCCCCGTGTCAAAGGTAATTACGTACATCAGACTTGCTCCTAAGCACGAAGCAAGCCCCACATGGGGGCATTGCCCCGTGTGGGTGAGAGAGGAAAACTGGGATGCGTCGATTCAAGCGGCGACTCGGCGGCGGGGCCGTGCCGTGGCCTCCGTTCGCGCGGTTGTGATGGCATCGAGCAATTCTTGTGACACGATCCGCCAGACTGAAGCGAAGCCGTCACCGTAGGGAACGTGGCGAGCCTCGGCGAACAAGCCGGCTTCCAGGAAGCGGGCTGCCAAATCCCGTGGCAGGTTCCAGCCAGCAGAGACGACAAACTCGTCACTGGCCAGCTCGACTTCGGGCAGGTTGGTGGTCAGCGAGCCATACGGCATCCCGTCATCCGCGCACCTGAGGGTGAGCGCGGCGCGATAGTTGGTCGAATACAACTGGACGTTAAGGCGAACACCGGGAGGGTGGCTGGCCAGGCCAGCGCCGTAGATGCGGTCGATCATGGTTGGGGTAACTCCGGAGGTTATGGAGCTGCCCCGCAGGGACGCGCCCCGCGTGGTAGACGAAAAAAAATCTATGGTCACCCCCCTTTTTGCAAGGCTGATCGTCGATGAAGGTCGGTGGCTTGCTTAAATCTATCCGGCGTCGTTGTGGGGATTGCTCCCCGCGCCACGATAAGAGTCGCGCCTGACGATCCCAAAAACGCACTCGGCATCGAATGCCGTCTTTTTTGCCGGGATGCTCGTCAGGCCGGTGTGCCGTTCACGTCATCAGTTTTCAGCGATCGCAAAACCAGGTAGGTGGACTACGGTAAAGCAGAGAAGAGGGATCAGCCACTCAGGCAGACATTGGAACAGATCTCGCTTCGAAGCTAGTGTGGCGGTTGGCAAGCGCCCACGCGATGCGCGCAAACTTGTTGGCTAGCGCGCAGGCAACAACATTCGAATGACGCCGCATCAGCATCGCGCGAACCCACTCGGCCACAGGGCCAGCTTGCTTGTCGAGTCTCTGCATGTACGCTCGAGCACATTGCACCAGCAAGCGCCGTATGTTTTTGTCACCGCGCTTGCTTATCCCAAGCAGATTGGCCTTCCCGCCCGTACTGTATTGGCGGGGCACAAGTCCAATTGAGGCGGCAAAGTCCCGACTACATCCATATTGTTTGCCATCGCCCATCTCGGCTGCAAGCACGCTCGCGGTAATCGGCCCAACACCTGGGATCGTCAACAGGCGCTGACCCAGATCGTCGTCAGCCAGCTGCTGGGCCATCTCCTTTTCAATCTCAACGATCTGCGCGCTGAGATACTTGAAATGGGAATGTAAGCGCTCACGTATTTCTACCAGACGTGGCGGCAGTGTTTGCTCTGCCAGCACGGCGGGCAATCGCTTAACCACCGCGTTTCCAACCGGAAGGCTGACACCAAATTCAAGTAGAAACCCGTGAATCTGATTGCTGGCCTTAACGCGATCTCGCACCAACGATTCACGGACGCGGTGCAACGCAGAGAGCGTCTGCTGCGACTCAGTTTTGGGTGTCACAAAACCGCATGGATGGACGCGACGCAGCCTCGCAGATTGCTTCCGCATCGACAAAATCGTTCTTGTTGCTCTTGACGAAGGGCCGAACGAATTGGGGAGAGATGAGCTTGACTTGATGGCCTAACGAGACCAGCTTGCGAGCCATGTGATGGGCGCCTGCGCAGGCCTCCATGATCACAGTGCAAGTACGCAGAGTAGCGAAGAACTCGATTAGTTGCTTACGATTCACCTTCTTTCGAAATACTGCTTTGCCGGCTTTATCCTGGCCATGCAGGTGAAACGAATGCTTACCGAGATCGATCCCAACCAGAGTCACGTGTTCCATGATGGCCTCTCCCAAAGAAAACACCCTAGAAGCGTAACCCGCTCGTAGGGTGGGGGGTGACCATCTCATTACGCACCTCTCGAGAGGTGCGTCAGTTTGATGGCCCGGGATTGCCGGGCGAAATAAGACAGTGGCTTGGCGCTCAGTCCTTATGGACGCGACGCCCGTTACGGTCTGCCCACAGCAAGTAGGCAGAAAACAGCAACGCAAGAACCAAAAGAGGAGGACCAAACATCACTTTTCTCCTTTCGAGAGGACTGCTCCTACAGCGAATAATACAACGGCGATGCCGAACAGGCTTGCGCCATTTGCGACAGCGGTCAGGTTCCATCCCGGCCGGCTGGTAAGGTAGCCAGCCAGGCCAAGGATTGCGGCAGCGGAGAGCGTGTGAGCGAAGCGACCATACTGCAACCGTTGGTCCTTGGTCGGAGCCGCAACGGCCATCCTTGCTTCGTCCATCCAGCCCCGTTTGGCCGCCTTGGAACGATCCACGTTGTAGACCGCAGGTTCCATGCGCACCAGCGGAAACTGATAGCCGTCTTCCAGCAGCAAAAGGACGTGACGCTCCCCCATCGCAATGGAGGCATCGACGAGGTTGTCCAGGCGCACCGGTAGTGTGACAACGTCGGCGTCTGGCTCATAGTGTACCGAGCACGAGTACTCGTCGCCGCTGGTGGATTTGAGGATGACCTTGGCAATGCGTGTCATGGTCAGTCCCCTCAACCGCGCCGGCCCGCGACCACGCGTAGCGTGGCTACGAGCGAGGCGTAGCCTTCGGGCGAGCCGATCGACTGTAGGCAAACCGCATTCTCGCGGCCACCGGTATAGTCGTCGCGGCCGCGGCACGTGCGAAAGCTCATGCGGGCAGCGGATTGCTGCGGTGCGTGGGCAATCTGCACGTACAGCGTATCGGTATGCAGGGCATAGACATCGGCTTGCTGGCGGCGCTGACGGCGTTCGCGGACGGTGAATTCACAGGGGCGCAACCCAAGGTCATTCGCCAGACGGCGGATGACACGGGAGGCATCACGTTTGAGGGAGGCGCAGGCTGTGGCATTGCCGGGGGCGTGCGGTTGGGTAAAGGATTTGGGGATCTTCATGGCAGTCTCTGGTGAAACGGGACAGCCATCCCCAGCGGGACGGTGTCCCGCAATGGGTAAGGTCTGGACAGGCCAGACGCGGTTCGATGCGTCGAAGACGCGATCAAAAGCGTTTGCCGAAGCGGTCATACGTTTCCGCAAGCGCTCTTGCATGGGGAGGCCCGGCGCCCCCCTTGGGCGCCCTACCACCTCAGACTAGGTCCAGGGCTTCCGAAATCACCCGGGCGATCGAGAACGCCAGATCACGACCGAATACCTTCGCGCAGAGCAGTTTCCGTACCGCCCAGTGCGGACCGGAGGCATCCTGCGTGAGATGGATCTGATCGACGTTCACGGTCCAGCCCTCCGACAATCCTCGGAAGACGGAAACAGCAATGCGATCGCGGGCGCCAAGTTCCGGCCACGGCGAGGCCGCACGCAAACCGTGGATGCGCTCATCGTCGCGATAGCGATTGGTGGCGGTAATCCATTCGGGCTCAAGCTCCATGCCGCGCAGCATGGTGTAAAGCTGGGTCTCGACTTGCTCGACGCTGAGTCCGGACGTATCGATGCGGGCGACTTTGGGACGTCGCGCAGGAACGGGCTGCGGCACAGATAGTGTGGAATGAAGCATAGGGGTCTCCGATATGCGGAGCGCTCCCACTTCGCGGGAGGCGTCCCGCGAATGCGATGGATGGGTCTGGATTTGCCCGACGGTGGCTCGATGCGTCGAAGACGCGATCAAAATGGCATACCGAACCCTTACTAGGGGTTCAGCATGCCATGGATGGTCCGCCGGCTGACGTGCGTCAGGCCACGTTCAAGGCTTCTGCCAAGACCCTCGCCGT
>NZ_BAAILO010000429.1:11681-11986 GCF_054589115.1 Cupriavidus sp. 8B
GCGGACGACCGAGACCGCAATGCGGCCTTTGTCGCAGTCCGGCCAGTTCACGCTGGGCAGCAGCCCGTAGGCCTTCTCGTTGCGATTCTCGCTATAGTTCGCAGCGCACAGCCACTCGGGATCAAGTTGTGCGGCACGAAGCGTTTTGCCCAGTGCTGCAGCCACCTCCTGCACGGTCTTACCGTTCGTAACGATCGGAGCAACAGCCGGGATGGGTTCAACGATGTGTGCCATTTGAATGCCTTAATAGTTGCGCGAGGCAAGCATCCCCCGCAAGCGGGGGCGTGCCCCGCAAGGGAGAAGAG
>NZ_BAAILO010000430.1:0-255 GCF_054589115.1 Cupriavidus sp. 8B
GGATGACCTTGAGCCGGTCAATCTGCCGCATCGTCATGGTAATGGCTCCTGCTGGCATGACGGGCTCCGTGGCGCTGGAAGCCGTCAAGCTTACGCTGGCCAAACTCGGACATTTGAGCTTAGCCAAAAGCAGACATTACCGCTTAGCCGCTACAGTCCTGTCCAGGCTAAATTGAGATGTCCTCCCGGTGGCTAGATCAGAATGTCCTTAATGCAGGATGGTTTTGATTCTTTTGCGTCTTTTTCTTGGCTGTT
>NZ_BAAILO010000431.1:0-36681 GCF_054589115.1 Cupriavidus sp. 8B
TGCGGCTCTGGCAGTCATGCTAACCCGCGTTTGATTCCTCGCGGCGGGCCAGCCCTCTTTGCCCCAGGGGAGTCATATTGACTAAGCCACCCCTCTTCCCAGCCCTCTCCCCCTGAGGGGAGAGGGAGCGACAGCCGTCGTCATAGCGGCTGCGTTGGCCCATCCATCGGCTCCGTTCAATGCGGTCGGTCAGGAGTCTGGGCAGGTATCCACCGTTTTTTGCCTGCGGCACCTGGCGTTGCATGCACGCCACGGCCTCACATTTTTCCCCGATTTTTTTCTCCCCCGCACTTCGGCGCCGGCGACCCCGCGCGCACCAGAATCGCGCCGGCCACGCGCATCGCGGGAGCCCTCCCTAGCGCTACTGCACCGGATGCAAACGTTGCTTCCCGCGCCTGCACCGGGGTGGTGCGCCAGCGCCATCCCGCATGAAGACGTGGCCCGCAACGCCTAGGGTCAACACCTAGCCACAGCATCTTCTTGTTTGGTTATTATGAATTTATCGATAAATTGTCGATGAAATAGAGATCTCACTCCCGAACCGGTCGCAGCCGGCACCGCGCCTGACTAGTACAGCGCGCCCGCCTACACTGCAAGACAGGTCCCCCCGCTGGTGCCGCCCATGACCCGATGTTCCGTTCACCGCCTCGCCGAGCAAGCACTGCTGTGCAGCGTGCCACCGCCGGCCTCGCTAGATGTACAGCGACGTATCTGGGCCATGGCTCAGCGTGCGGCAGAGTGGCGCGGCGTGGTCGATGCGGTGCCGGGCATGAACAATCTCACCGTGGTGTTCGACCGCGAAGCCGATCCCGAAGCGCTGGAACGCAACCTGAAGCTCGCCTGGGCTTCAGGCGAAGCGCGTGCCGCCACCGGCAAGCTGGTCGAGATCCCGGTGCGCTACGGCGGCGAGCATGGCCCCGACCTGGCCGAAGTCGCGGCGCATACCGGCCTCACAGCGCAGGAAGTGGTACGCCGCCACAGCGCGGGCGAGTACGTCGTCTACTTCCTCGGCTTCCAGCCTGGCTTTGCCTATATGGGCGGCCTGGACCCGGCGCTGGCCACGCCGCGCCGGCGCGAGCCCCGGCTGTCCGTGCCCGCCGGCTCGGTCGGCATCGGCGGTGAGCAGACCGGCATCTACCCGGCTGCCGCGCCCGGCGGCTGGCAATTGATCGGGCACACCGCCAGCCAACTCTTCCTGGCCGATCGCGATCCGCCCTCCCTGTTTGCGCCCGGGGATACCGTGCGCTTTGTCGTCGAGGCGCTGCTGCCATGATCGAAATCACCCGACCCGGCGCACTCGCCTCGGTCCAGGACCATGGCCGTCCCGGCTTTCGCCGCTTTGGCGTGGGCACCGCAGGCGCGCTCGACACCGTCGCGCTCACCATCGGCAACCGCCTGCTCGGCAATCCGGCGGGAGCTGCCGCCATCGAATTCACGCTGGGCCGCGCCGCCGTGCGCTTCCATGCCGACATGCGCGTCGCGCTGACCGGCGCCGAATGCAGGGCCAACCTGGACGGCGTGCCGGTGTGGTCGTGGCATGCCTTCGACGTGCGCCGCGGCGAAACGCTGACGCTGTCGGCGGCGCAGGGCGGCACCCGTACCTATCTGAGCGTGGCGGGCGGCATCAAAGTGGAGCCGGTGATGGGCTCGCGCAGCACCGACCTCAAGGCCGGCTTTGGCGGCCTCGGTGGCCGCGCGCTGCGTGAAGGCGACCGCCTCGACGCGGGCCGGCCCGGCGTGGCCGAGGACAGCGACTGGCTGGGCGTGCAGGCGCCGGCCTGGGCGCTGCCGGTGAAAAAGCTCGGCGACGCGATGCCGATCCGCATGTTGCCCGCCATCGAATACGAGGATTTCGATGCCGCCGCGCGCGAAGCGCTGTGGCAGTCCGACTGGATCGTCACGCCCAACAGCAACCGCATGGGCTTGCGCCTGCAAGGCCCGGCCCTTGCGCGCCAGCCCGAGCGCGCCGCCGACCTGCTCTCGCACGGCGTGCTGCCGGGCGTGGTGCAGGTGCCGCCGGCCGGCCAGCCCATCGTGCTGATGGCCGATGCGCAGACCACCGGCGGCTATCCCAAGATCGGCGTGGTGATCGGCGCCGACCTGTGGCGGCTGGCGCAGGTGCCACTCGGCGCACCGGTGCGCTTCGTGCGCGTCACGCTGGACGAGGCCGCCGCCGCGCAGGCCGAGCTGGATCGCTACCTGCAGCAACTGGACCAGGCGCTGCAGTGGCAGGGCAACGGCATGGCGATCGCCTCGCGGCGGCGCACGCGTACCCGCGCGGCCGTGGCCTGAGCGGCCACACGAGCAACGGCAGCAACCCCCAAAGCAACCCCCAAACCTCAACACAAGCCGCAAGACCGGTGAGGAGCAATGCAATGCATATCGACCTGAACGCCGACCTCGGCGAAGGCTGCGGCAACGACCGCGAATTGCTGGGGCTGATCAGCTCCGCCAACGTGGCCTGCGGCTGGCACGCCGGCGACGCCGCCACCATGCTGCAAACCGTGAAGTGGGCGCTGGAGCGGGGCGTCGCCATCGGCGCGCATCCGAGCTATCCCGACCGCGAGAACTTTGGCCGCACCGAGATGCAGCTGGATCCCGAGGTGGTGTACGCGAACACGCTCTACCAGATCGGCGCGCTGGCGGCGCTGGTGCGCGCGCAAGGCGGGCAACTGGCTCACGTGAAGGCGCACGGCGCGCTCTACAACCAGGCCGCCAAGGATCCCAAGCTGGCCGACGCCATCGTGCGCGCGGTGCGCGACTTCGACTCCGACCTGGTCTTCTTCGGCCTGGCCGGCAGCGTCATGGTGAAGGTGGCGCGCGAAGCCGGGCTCAAGGTGAAGGAGGAAGTCTTTGCCGACCGTGGCTACAACCCCGACGGCTCGCTGGTCAAGCGCGGCACGCCCGGGGCGCTGCACGAGGACGAGGACGTGGCCTTGGGCCAGACGCTGCAGATGGTGCGCGAGCAGCGCGTGCGCGCCATCGACGGCACCTATGTACCGATTCGCGCCGAAACCGTGTGTCTGCACGGCGACGGCGCACACGCGCTTGCCTTTGCGCGCCGCATCCGCGAGCGGCTCGGCGCCGAAGGCATCGCAATCCGCGCCGGAGTCTGAGGGGCACGCCACACCTAACGCACGCGCCCCCGAGCATCCGGCTTTCACTGTGCCCCGCGCGACGTCGAGCAGCATGAGGCGACGCAGGGCACTCGCCTCCATCACACTCTATTGGTGTCTCTCATGGAACAGGCAGTCAACCTCTGGCCCCTAGTTGGGGTCGGCATCATCATCCTCGGCTTCGTGTTGCGCTTCAATCCCATGATGGTGGTGGCGCTTGCCGCCATCGCCACCGGGCTGGCGGCAGCCATGCCGGTCATGCAGATCTTCACGGCGATCGGCACCGCCTTCGTCAAGACGCGCAACCTGCCGCTGATCATCCTGCTGCCGCTGGCGGTGATCGGCCTGCTCGAGCGCCACGGGCTGCGCGAGCATGCGCAGGCGTGGATCTCGCGCATCGCGTCGGCCACCGTCGGGCGCCTGCTGATCGTCTACCTCGGCGTGCGCGAACTCACCGCCGCGGTGGGCCTGACCAGCCTCGGCGGCCATCCGCAGATGGTGCGTCCGCTGCTGGCCCCGATGGCCGAAGGCGCGGCCGAGACCCGCTTCGGCAAGCTGCCCGAGCCGATCCGCCAGCGCGTGCTGGCCTTCTGCGCGGCCACCGACAACGTCGGCCTGTTCTTCGGCGAAGACATCTTCGTGGCCTTCGGCGCCATCGCGCTGATGCACACCTTCTTGCTATCGTCCAACATCGACGTGGAACCGCTGCATATCGCCGTGTGGGGCATCCCCACCGCGATCTGCGCCTTCCTGATCCACGCCGTGCGCCTCAAGCGCCTGGACATGTGGCTGGAACGCGAAATGCGCGGCAAGTCTGCCGCAACGCCCGGCGCTGCCGCCACGGCCAAGAGCGGGGAGTAAGCCATGATCATTTCCATCGACTATCTCTACTGGCTCGCCGGCCTGGTGCTGGCCATCACCGCGTTGATGACCTTCGCCGACCGCGACCATCCGCGCCGCCTCAGCACGGGTTTGTTCTGGGCGCTGTACGCGCTGGTTTTCCTGATCGGCGACAAGCTGCCGCCGGCCATCGTCGGCATCGGCGCCGTGGTGATGGCGCTGGTCGCGGGCTTTGGCGGCGTTGGCCACGGCAAGCACGGCACGCTGCCCGAGGCTGAGCGCCGCGCTTCGGCCAAGCGGCTTGGCAACAAGCTGTTTATCCCGGCGTTGCTGATTCCGCTGGTGACCGTGATCGGCACGCTGCTGTTCAAGGACGTGAAGGTCGCCGGCCTGGCGCTGCTCGATCCCAAGAACGTCACCTTCGTTTCGCTGGGCATCGGTTGCCTGGTTGCGCTGGGCGTGGCGTGCTGGCTCACCCGCGACACGGTGGTGCAGGGCGTGCGCGAATCGCGCCGGCTGACCGAGTCGCTCGGCTGGGCGCTGGTGCTGCCGCAGATGCTGGCCATGCTCGGCCTGGTTTTCGCCGATGCCGGCGTGGGCAAGGCGGTGGCGCACCTGACCACGGCCTATATCAACATGGACTACAAGCTCGTGGCCGTGGTGGTGTACTGCGTGGGCATGGCGCTCTTTACCGTGATCATGGGCAACGGCTTTGCCGCCTTCCCGGTGATGACCGGCGGCATTGGCGTGCCCATCCTCGTGAACATGTTCCACGGCAACCCGGCGGTGATGGCGGCTATCGGCATGTTCTCCGGCTACTGCGGCACGCTGATGACGCCGATGGCGGCCAACTTCAACATCGTGCCGGCCGCGCTGCTGGAACTCGACGACAAGAACGCCGTGATCCGGACGCAGGTGCCAACCGCGCTGATGATCCTGGTGGCCAATATCGTGCTGCTGTATTTCCTGATGTAAGCGCTAGTATCAATCGTTGGTCATGGCTCCGCACCCGGGCAACCCGGGCCGCGGGCCGGGAGTTCCTGCCATGCGTACCGTGCTGCTGACCGGCTTCGAGCCGTTCGAGAGCGAATCCATCAATCCATCCTGGGAGGTCGTGCGCGCGCTCGACGGCGAGCGCATCGGCGGCACGCCCGATGGCGCCGACGCGGCCGTGATCGTCGCGCGCCAGTTGCCATGCGTGTTCGGCGCGGCCAACGACGCCATGGCGGACCTGCTCGATGCGCTGCAGCCCGTGCTGGTGATCGCGGTGGGGCTGGCGGGCGGGCGTCCGGAGATGTCGGTGGAGCGCGTGGCGATCAACGTGGACGACGCGCGCATTGCCGACAACGCCGGCGCGCAGCCCATCGATGCCCGCATTGCCGAGTACGGACCCGCGGCATATTTTTCCAGCCTGCCGATCAAGGCCATCGTGCGCCGCATGCGCACGGCCGGCGTGCCGGCCTCGGTGTCGCAGACCGCCGGCACCTTCGTCTGCAACCACGTGTTCTACGGCCTGATGCACTTGCTGGCGACACAGAGCGTACCTGCGGGGGTGCGGGGCGGCTTCATCCACATTCCCTATCTGCCGGAGCAGGCCGTGCGGCATCCGGGCCAGCCCAGCCTGGCGCTGGCCACGATGATCGACGGTATCCGCTGCGCAGTGGAGACCGCGCTGTCGACGCAGGACGATATCCGCGAGCAGGGCGGCCAGACGCACTGAGGCGCCGTTCAGGCGCCTGGCGGCGGGGCATCCTCGCGATGGTTGCCATCGCCATGGCCATCGCCGCCATCGCCGCCATCGCCGCCGACGTCGCCATCGGTTGCGCGAGCCGCCGCCAGCCGCTTCGCCTTGCGCCGCGCGCGCCGCACGCTGCGGCGATCCAGCTGGAATTGCTCGAAGCGCCAGATCAGGTAGAACAGCGCCACGAACGGCCACATCCACCCCAGCCATTGCGACAGGCTGTTGAAGTGGATGAAGCGGCCTAGGCGCCAGCCTTGCTCCGAGATCCAGGAATACGGATTGGCGGGCAGCAGGTTGGACAGCATCACCAGCAGCATCAGCGTGGCGAGCGCCAGCGCGCCGCGCAGCCAGCGCGGCAGCCGCAGCAGCAAAACCAGCGCCAGCGAGCCCGTGAGCAGGGCAAAGCGGCCGCCTTCGGACAGCCAGTTGAAGGCGTTGTCGTCCGGGAACTGCATCTCGGCCACCACCGCCTTGAGCAGCAGCGCGCTGGCCAGCAAGGCCGCCAGGATGCGCAGCATCGGCGCCTGCCTGCGCATGGCGATCGAGGCGAACAGCCCGGTGCCCACCCAGCCGCATCCGGTAACGAGTGACTCCAGCAATTGCTGCCCTTGCACGTCTTCCGGCCGCAACAGGCTGATGTTTTCAATCAGGTCGGGCAGCCCCGGGAATACGCCTTGCAACCACTGCACGGGCCAGGAGTCGGGGTCGGTCAGCCACTCGCGCACGATCGCGCCCATGCCGAACAGGTGATCCTGCGGGAAGATCTGCGCGAACGGCCACAGCAGGATCAGGATGATGGCAAAGCTGGCGTGCGGCTCGAACCACGCCATGCGCAACTGGCGCAGCGAGCCGCGATCGATCAGCGCGGCCGAGAAGGGCGCCACCGCGGCGGCGCCCAGCAGAGCACCCAGCGCATTGGTCATCAGGTCGATATTGGACGAGACGCGGTTGGGCAGCCAGGTCTGCAGCGCTTCCATGGTGCCCGACAGCAGCGTGCCCGCCACCAGCGCCAGCAGCACGGCGCGCACGCCGGAGATGCGCGGGTGCAGGGACAGCACCACCAGCGCGCCAAGCGGGCAGTAGCCCAGCACATTGGTGATGAGATCGAACCCGGTCAGGTAGCGGGGCTTGGGCGCGGTGAGGAAGGCCAGCGCAGAGATGCCGTTGTCGGTCCAGCCCGTGAACGGGTACAGGCTGCCATAGACCACCAGCAGGGTAAAGCAAAGCAGCCCCACCCGCGCCAGCGGCGAATGGCGCGGCGGTGGCGGGACGAGCGGCGCGGGAGCCAATGCCATGCGCGACCCGCTTACTGCAGCGGCAGCGTAGCCACCCAGTCCAGGATCGCCGCAATGGCGGCATCGCTGCCGGTGGCCAGTGCCCTGACGCCGCCGGCGCCGTCGGCCGTGGCGGCGGGCTGCGCCACCACGAAGGTCTTCTGCCCGATCAGCCCGTTGCGAAACACCGTGGCACGCACCCGGATCACGCCGCGGCTGGCGCTGGCGCTATCGAACACCTGCTCGAACTCCAGCACGTCGATCTTGAGCGCCGGCGCGGCGGTGTCGCCGAACCAGGTCAGTGCGCCGCGCGAGGCCACGGCTTCGCGCAGGCGGTCGTCGAACAGGCGCACCGGCGACATCACCCAGCGCTGCGTGGCATAGGGCTGCAGGCGTTCCGCCTGGGCGTAGTGCAGGCGGTAGTAGAGCGCGTTGCCGTCCAGCCAGGTGGGGCCGTCGGTCTGCGCCACGCGCATCTTGGGCAGGTGCACGGCGTCGGGCGCTGCGCCGGCGGGCGGGCCGAGGTCATAGGTGACGGTGGGCGTGGAAGGCGTCAGGGCGCAGCCGCCCAGCAGCAGGCAGGCCAGCGCGACGCCGGCGGCCAGCCGGCGCGGCAGGGCGAAGGTGCCGACGGTGCCGGCGGTGCCGGTCACGTCCGGCCGATCTTGGGCATTGCGCATCATGGTTTGCCTTGGTTTGCTCGAAGGGTTCGCCGCGCCCGCCTGGCGAGCCAGGCATGGCGCGAGCGCGGCGAGTGCGTGCGTGCGCGGCATCACGGCGTGCACTGCGTGTCAGCGAGCCTGGAAGCCAGGTTCGCCCGGGCCCGGCATGGCGGCGGGGCCGCCAAACAGCACGCTGCGCGGGCTGTCGTTGAACTGGCTGGCGGCGCGGTCGATGCTGCGCACGGTCTGGCGCGCATCGCGCGCGAGTCCGTTGATCTGCGGCAGCGTGTCTTGCGAGACGCCACCGGCGGCCGACTGTACGGAATCGGCGGCGCCTTGCAGGTCGCGCCCGACGCGGTCGACGGTGCGCATCACGGTGCCGTCCGGGCTTGCCAGTTCCTGGGTGAGGCGCCGCGTGGAGGCCAGTGTGGCGTTCAGGTTTTCGGTCACCTGCGGCAATTGGCGCACGGCCGGCGCGATCGAGCTGGCCAGTTGCGAGTAGTCGTCGGCGGTCTTGTGCACCGAGCGGATCGCCTCCATCAGGTCGCGCCGGTTGTCGGTCTGGAACATATCAGTGAGCGAGCCCATGATCGTCTCCAGTTGCGAGAGCAAGGTGTCACCGCGCTTTTCCAGCTCTTCGAAGAAGCCGGCCCGCATGATGATGCGCGCCACCGACTTGGAGGAGGTGGCCAGGTGCGGCGACGGCGTGCCGCCTTCCTGCGCGGTGGTGTCGTCGAGCTGCACGTAGCCGATCCCGGTCACGCCCTGGAAGCCGAGCGTGGCATAGGTGGTATGGGTGATCGGAGTGTCCTGGTTGACGCTGATGCGCACGATGATCTGGCCCGGCACGGTGGGATCGAAGCGGATCGACACCACCTTGCCCACCTCCAGGCCGCGGTACTTGACGTCGGCCTGCGGTCCCAGCCCGTTGACGGTGGAGCGGGTGATCAGGTCATACGGCACGCGCACCGCGTGGTCGCTGCTGAACCAGAAGATCGAGAACAGCACCAGGATGGCGAGTCCGATCGTAAACACGCCGGCCAGGAAGGCGTTTGACTTGTTTTCCATCATGCTTCTCCAGATTGCGGGCCTGCGGGTGTTGCCGCATGCGTTGCCGCGCGTGTAGCGTCCGGCAAGGCCGGGAGCGCCTGCATGGCGCGCTGCCCGCGCTCGCCCAGGAAATACTCGTGGATGAACGGGTGATCGATATGCACCAGTTCCCGGATCGGCAGCGCGGCTAATACCTTGTGGTCCGCCAGCACCGCGACGCGATCCGACAGCGCCACCAGGGTGTCGAGGTCGTGGGTCACCATCACCACGGTCAGGCCCAGCTCGCGGCGTAGTTCGCGGATCAGCGCCACGTAGTCGTCCGAGGCCATCGGGTCCAGCCCGGCGGTGGGCTCGTCCAGGAACACCAGCTCGGGCTCCAGGGCCAGGGCTCGCGCCAGCGCCACGCGCTTGATCATGCCGCCGGACAGGTCGGACGGCATCTTGTCCGCGTCCCGCGCCGACAGCCCCACCAGTTGCAGCTTGAGCAGCGACGCCGCGCAGATGAGATCGTCGGGCAGGGTGCGAAGTTCACGCAGCGGCAGCGCGATGTTGTCGATCACAGACAGCGCGGAAAACAGCGCGCCGCGCTGGAACTGCAGGCCCCAGCGGTTGCGCAGGGCTTGCAGCCGCGCCGTGTCGAGCTCGGTCAGGTCCTCGCCGAACACACGGATGGTGCCCGAGGTGGGCCGCTCCAGCCCCACGATCTGGCGCAGCAGCACGGTCTTGCCGCTGCCCGAGCCGCCCACGATGGACAGCACTTCGCCCCGGTACACGTCGAGGTTGAGGTGGTCGTGCACCACCGCCTCGCCAAAGCGCTTGACCAGGTCGCGCACCTCGATCACGGTGGTGCGCGGGGCGTGCTGCACGGCGCCGGCGGGAGGCGCGTCGGTGGCGGTGGCAGGAGCGAAGTTGGTCATAAGCCGATGTCCTTGAACAGGATGGCGAAGATGGCATCGGCCACGATCACCACGGTGATCGAGGTCACCACCGAGGCGGTGGTGCCTTCGCCCAGGCTGCGCGTGTTGGGCTCGATGCGCAAGCCGAAGTGGCAGGCGGTGAGCGCGATCAGGATGCCGAACACCACGCCCTTGCCCAGCCCCATCCACAGGTTGGCCACCGGCACCGCATCGGGCAGCGTGCGCAGGAAGAAAGCCACGCTGATGTCCAGCTGGAAGTGGGCGGCCAGCATGCCGCCGGTCAGCGCCAGCACGTCGGTCCACGCCACCAGCAGCGGCATGGCGATGGCCAGCGCGATCACGCGCGGCATGATCAGCCGGAAGCCGTGCGAGATGCCCATCACGCGCATCGCGTCGAGCTCCTCGGTGACCCGCATCACGCCGATCTGCGCGGTGATGGCCGAACCCGAGCGCCCGGCGATCAGGATGGCCGCCAGCACCGGGCCCAGCTCGCGGATCACCGCCATGCCGAGGATGTTGACGATAAAGATGCTCGCGCCGAAGGTGCGCAGCTGGTTGGCCGACAGGTACGACAGCACGATGCCGATCAAAAAGCCGACCAGCGCCGTGATGCCGAGTGCCTTGTAGCCGACGTTGTAGATATTGGCGGAGATCTCGCGCCAGGGGCCGCGCTGCGGCGCGCGCGCCAGGCGCAGCAGGTCGAAGGCCAGCTGGCCCAGCATGGTCACGCCATTGCCGAGCTGCGCGAACATCGACAGGATCGAGGCGCCGAACAGGGTCACCGGATTGAACCGGTCCACCATATGCTTTTTCCAGTTCTCGCGGCGCAGCCCGGCGATACGGGTAAAGACGCGGCGCTGGGCTTCATTGGCTTCCAGCTTCTCGGGCAGCTTGCCGCCCCAGGCCTGCCACATCAGCTGCGCGCCGATGTGATCGAGCCGGGCGAGGCGCGCCAGCGACCAGTGCGCGTGCGCGTCGATCTTGTGCAGCTCGTTGCGCAGTGCGCGCGCACGGTGGCAATCGGAGAGCGCAAGCGCTGTCCAGTCGCCGCGCAGTTGCACGGTTTGCGCTCCTTCCGCGCGCGTCACTTCTATGGCTGGCGTGGTTGGGCTTTCCAAAGGAGGGGGAGAAGTGATGGGCAAGTCCCGATTCTATGCCACCCGCGGCGTCAGCGGGCGTCCGGAGCGCCTCGGCCTGGGATTCACACGGCTACAATGCGTAGCTGCCTATCTGCCTATACCCTTTGTGTTGTCCATAGTCGAAACGCATGTCCGCTGACAAATCCTTGCCCACGCCAGATCCGCTCCCTGCGGCCGCCGCTCCCGCGCAAGCCTGGCCCATCGACACCGACCGCCTGCGCGCCGCGCTCACCGGCGCCGCGCGCGGCTGGGCCCTCGACGTGGTCGACGAGACCGGTTCCACCAACGCCGACCTGACGCTGGCCGCCCGCACCGCGCCGTGGGCCGAGTCCGCCGCGCTGCGCCTGGCCTACCGGCAGACCGCCGGGCGTGGACGCCAGGGGCGTCCCTGGCAAGGCCAGGCCGGGCTGACGTTCTCGGTGGCGCTGCCCTTGCCGCTGGCGCCCTCGCAGTTGAGCGGGCTGAGCCTGGCGGTAGGGCTGGCGCTGGCCGAGGCGCTGGGCGACTGCGACGCGCGCCTTGGCGCCGCCATTGGCCTGAAATGGCCCAACGACCTGCAGATCGACGGCCGCAAGCTGGCCGGCATCCTGATCGAGTCGGTGCCGGCCGGCCCGCAGCGGGTCTGGGCGGTGGTCGGCATTGGCCTGAACCTGGTGCGCGATGCGCAGATGGAAGCCGCGCTCGGGCGCAGCCTGGCCGGCGTGACCGAATTCCTGCCAGACTGCGACCCCACCACGCTGCTGGCTGCGGTGCTGAACCGGCTGGCGGTGATGCGCGAGGATTTCCTGGCGCAGGGCTTTGCGCCGATGGCGCCCCGCTGGTCCGCACGCGATGCCTTTCGCGATCAGCCTGTGCGCCTGCTGCACGATGGCCGCGTGCAGGCCGAAGGTCTGGCGCGCGGCGTGGACGGCGACGGCCACCTGCTGCTGGAAACGCCCTCGGGCCTGGAGCGCATTGCCAGCGGCGAAGTGTCGCTGCGCCCGGCGGACGACGGAGCGGACGCATGAGCGGCGCCAGCGCCGGCATGCCGCGTGTGCCGCAACTGCTGATCGATATCGGCAACACCCGCCTGAAATGGGCCTGGTGCGACGATGCCTGGTCCGGCGCGGTGCTGCACGGGGCCCCGTTGCCCACACCCTGGCAGCACGGCGGCGCGGTCGCCCATGGCGAACTGGGCACGTTGGTGGCGCAATGGGCGTCGCTGCGCGCGGCCCACGCCAGTGGCGCGCAGCCCATGGTGTGGGTCAGCAACGTGGCCGGCGCAGCCATCGCCGCCGGCCTGCAAGCCGCGCTCGACAGCGGGTTCGGCCCCGGCGTCGGTGTGAACTGGGTACGCTCGGGCCCGCGCTTCGGCGGCCTCGTCAACGGCTACCGCGAGCCCGCGCAGCTCGGCGTGGACCGCTGGATCGGCAGCATCGGCGCGCGCTGTTACCGCCCCGAAGGCGCGCTGCTGATTGTCACCGCCGGCACCGCCACCACGCTCGACGTGGTGAGCGCGCAGGACCGTTTCGAAGGGGGTTTGATCCTGCCCGGGCTGGACCTGATGCTGGGCGCGCTCGCGCGCAACACTGCGCAATTGCCGTCCCTGGAAGTGAGCGATGCCGGGCTGGCCACGCCCTGGGCCGACAACACCCGCGACGCCATCGCCGCCGGCTGCCTGGCGGCGCAAGCTGGTGCCGTGGAGCACACTTGGCGCGCGCTGTGCGAGCGCGGGCCGGTCCGCTGCCTGCTCTCCGGCGGCGCCCGCCATGTGCTGGCAAACGCGCTCTCCATGCCGATCGAGCAGCACGATAATCTCGTGCTGCTCGGCCTCTATGTGATGGCCTCGCAAAGCCCGGTCGGCACAGCGGGCTGAGCCGCCTCACACCCCATCGCCGTCTTCACCCGTCGCCCCACCCCTGCATCGCCCCCAATGTTCCAACGAAGCCTCTTCATCCTGCTGGTCCCGGTCAACGCGCTGCTGCTCGCTGCCGTGCTGGGCGCGTTCGGCCCACAGCCGCTGGCCGGCTGGATGGAAAGCGCGCGCGAGCCCGAACGCGCTGCCCAGCAGACGCGTGCCGAGCGCTTCCGCCAGATGCCGCAGGCTAGCGGCAAGCGCCCGGCATCCACGCCCGCCGCTGCGGCCGCCACAACCACTGCCGCTACCCCAGCCGCTACCCCAGCCGCCGCGCCAGCCATGGCTTGTGTCGAGATCGGTGGCTTCAACGGGGAGCTGGTGCGCAAGGTGGCTGATGAGCTGGCTGGCGCACCGCACGGCGCCTGGCGCGTGGAACAGTTCGAGCGGCAGGAGCAGGCGCGCTGGTGGGTCCACCTGCCGCCGCAGGCCTCGCGCGAGAACCTGCAGCGCAAGCTCGGCGAGTTGCGCCGGCGCAATATCACCGATGTGTCGGTGGTCAGCGCCGGCTCGCCGGAAACCTATACGGTGTCGCTGGGCTTGTTCCAGGAGCGCGAGCATGCCGAGCATTTCCTCGACAACCTGCGCGAGCACGGCGTGCGCACCGCGGTGCTGACCGATACGCCGCATCCGCTGACGCGCCAGTGGCTGCGCGTGCGCAACGCCGACGCGGCACTGCGCACGCGGCTGGACGAGATGCGCCAGCGCTATGGCGCGCAGGACTTGCTGACCTGCAGCTGAGCGCGCCTTGGCCGCCTTTCAGGCGCCCTGGCGCACCTTGGACAGCAGCTTGGTGGTGGAACGGTCGTGCAGGAACGCGATGGCATGCGCCTGGCCGCCCCAGCTGCGCACCAGGCGGGTTTCTTCCAGCGTATCGATGTCGTAGTCGCCGCCCTTGACGTAGATGTCCGGGCGCACCAGCCGGATCAGCTCGACCGGCGTTTTCTCGCGGAACATCACTACCAGGTCCACCGAGGCCAGCGCTGCGATCAGTGCCATGCGATCCGATTCGTGGTTCAGGGGGCGGTCGTCGCCCTTGCCGAGCATGCGCACTGACGCGTCGCTGTTCACGCCCACTACCAGGCTGGCGCCCAGGGACTTGGCTTGTGCCAGGTAGGTGGCGTGGCCGCGGTGGAGGATGTCGAAGACGCCGTTAGTGAAGACCAATGGGCGCGGGAGGGTGGCTAGTTTTTCTGCTAGCGCGGCTGGGGTGTCGGGAGGGACCAGTTTGGATTCAAAGGTGGGCATGGTGGGAGGGAAAGGCGTTGTGTTTGGGCGGCGGTGGGTACTGCGATTGTGTTCGGGTGGGGGCTGAACTTCAACTGCAACGGCTTAACTGCCACGTCAAGGTCAAAAGCTTAAAGTCAAAGGCAGTTTCACCTCCCCTGCGGGGAGGCGACCTACTTTCTTGTCTCGCCAAGAAAGTAGGCAAAGAAGGCGCCCCATAACGGGAGATGAAAACCTTGACGGCTCGCTTCGCATCGCGCGAGGGTGATTTCCGCCTGGGGGCGGAAATCACGGCTACACCGAAAGGCTCTCTATTCCCGCCGGTTTGCTCCCCTCTCCCACTTGTGGGAGAGGGGCCGGGGGAGAGGGCCGGAGCCTGAGCTTGCCACCACCGCACAAACTCCCATGCCATCTCCAGTCATCCGCCTCGCCACCACTGCAGACGTACCCGTCCTTCCTGCCATCGAACGCGCGGCCGCAGCGCTATTTCCCGAATCCGACCTGCCGCCAGCGCTGCGCGAGCAAGTCACCCCCATCGAAGACCTGCAATGCGCGCAGCGCGAGCGCCGCTTGTGGGTGGCGATTGCCGGCGATGGCGCAATCGCCGGCTTCGCGCTGGCCAGCGTGCAGGCACAGAATGCGTATCTCGACGAAATGGACGTCCATCCCGCCCATGCCCGCCGCGGCATTGGCCGCGCGCTAGTGGACACCGTAGCGGACAACGCGCGCCGGCAGGGTTTGCAGTCGCTGAACCTCACCACCTTCGGCCACCTGCCGTGGAATGCGCCGTTTTACGCGCGCCTTGGCTTTCGCCGGCTCGGCGACGCGGATCTGTGCCCCGAACTGGCTGCTGCACTGGCGCGCGAAGCGCAGCTTGGTTTGCGGCAACGCATCGCCATGCGCCTGGTGCTGTAGGCGCTGCACTGCGTTACGATAGTGCCGTGCCCTCCACCGGCGAACCCCATGATCTCGTCCCAGTTCATCAGCCGCGTCACCCTGCGGCGCGATATCGTCGACTTCCTGGCCAATCCCGAGCGCATGCTGCGCGTGCTGCTCGACGAAGCGCCGGGCGGCGAGAGCGAGCCGGCCTGAATGCTCCGTTGTCCGACGCTGATCGCTTCCTTGTTGATGCTGCTCGTCACATTCAGTGCAGGGGATGCGCACTGGATGGACGACGCCGGATTTCTTGACCGCGCGATGCAGGGCGGCGCCGTTGTCTGGATCTTCCTGTTTTGCTTCCTGGCCTACATTCCGCTGCTGGTGCTGGCTGCCAGCTATGCGCTGCGGGATCTGATGGCGCTCTACCTCTATAGGAACCGGCGCGCAGTCATCCGCCTGTTCTTGTTTGCCGTCATTCCATCCATTGCGCTTTACCGCTTCAATGCCTGGTTCATCCGGGAGATTCTGTAAGCCGCGCGATCGTTCGGGCTCAGCCGCGCGCGCCGCGCTCCAGGAGCTTGTACAGATGCGAGCGTGAAATGCGCAGTTGCTCCGCCGCGCGCTTCTTGTTGCCGCCGTGCCGTGCGATGGCCTGCAGCACGGCCTCGTACGCTACCTCCCGCAGGTCCGCCGACGATGCGGCGCCCACATCGATCGCGGCGTCGTCCGACGCATTGTCCAGTGCCGCGCCAAACGGCAACGCCGGCTCGCTCACGCTGAACGCCACTGCGCTTTCCTCGCCCCGCGCGAAATCCGCCGCGCGCAGCACGCGGCCATCGCAGAACACCAGCGCTTCCTCGATCTTCTGCCTGAGCTGGCGCACATTGCCCGGCCACCGCCGCTCGGCCAGATAGCGCGGCACCTCGGACGCCACCTCCGGCACCGGCACCTGGTTGCGCGCGCAGAAGCCGCGCACGAAATGGGTCAGCAGGGCAGGGATGTCCTCGCGCCGCTGGCCCAGCGCGGGAATGCGCAGCACCACGCCGCTCAGGCGGTAGTACAGGTCCAGGCGGAAGCGCCCGCCGTCGATCAGCGCCTGGATGTCGCGGTTGGTCGCCGCCACCAGACGGAAGTCCACGCGCTGCGCCTGCCGGCTGCCCAGCCGCTCCACCATATGGTCTTCCAGCACGCGCAGCAGCTTGACCTGCATCTCCATCGGGATATCGGCGACTTCGTCGAGGAACAGCGTGCCGCCCGCGGCCTGCTCCAGCTTGCCGGCCTGGCCGCCACGCTGGCTGCCGGTGAAGGCGCCGGCCACATGCCCGAACAGTTCGGACTCGATCAGCGTGGCGGGCAGCGCGGCCAGGTTCAGGCTGACCAGCGGCTTGCCCTCGGCCGCGCGGCTGGCGCCGTGGATGGCGCGCGCCACCAGTTCCTTGCCGGTGCCGCTTTCGCCGAGGATCAGCACCGGCACGTCCAGGCGTGCCACGGTGTCGATCTCGCGGCGCAGGCGTTGCATCGGCGCGCTGTCGCCGATCAGCAGGCCGGGGCCGGGGCTCGCTTGCTGCTCGCGCAACGCGTCCAGCTCGCGCTGTGTTTGCGCCAGTTGCGAGCGCAGTTGCGTCATCTCGCGATGCATGCGGCCGATGGCTTCGGGCTCCTTGAAGAGGATCTGGCCGATGGCGCCGACCACCTCGCCGCCCGCGCTGATCGGGATGCGGTTCACCACGCGCGTCACGCCGTTCATCTCCTGCAGCTGCCCGATCTCGGCCTTGCCGCTGGCGGCCACCTGCGCGAGGCGCGAATTGGGAATGACGTCTACCGCGGGCCGGCCCGTGCCCTCACCGGTGCGCAGGCCGAGGAATTTCTCGTGCACCGGGCTGATGAAGCGCATGTTGCCGGCGCGGTCCGCCACGGTGATGGCCTGGTAGGGGTTGGTGATGAAGTGATCGAGGATCGCGCCGGCAAAGGGCACCGCGCCCAGGAAGTCGAACAGGGCAGCGTCGCGCTCAGCCGGGCGCAACAGGATGACCTGCCGCGCGCGGTCCCGAAGGCGCATGGCGATGAAGCGGCGCGCGGGCTTGCCGCCGGCGCCGGGCAGGCTGCACTCGAACAGGCGGCCGGCATCCTGGTGGAGATCGTCGTCACTGGCGAGTTGCGCGGTGGCGGCTAGTGCGGCGGTCGCCAGCGAGGCGTCGGCGGCCAGGCCCAGGCTGGCGAGTACGCCTCCCGCGTGGCTGGCGACCAGCACGCCGAGGCTGTCTTCAGTGCCGGGGAAAGTGTCTTCGGGTGTCGCTGCTGACGACATGCCGTGTCTCCGTAGTGGACACTCTGGTGTCCTTATCGCGAACACAATATCAGCGAGCAATAAAAAGAACAATGAAATCAAGGGCTGGCGCGCCTGGCACGTTTGCTGCACTTAGAGAGCCTACGCACATAACGACAGCACTAAGGAGACCGACGTGTCCTGGCAGCCCGAAATCGATGAACTGGCCTATCGCAAGCAACTCGCCGCTCAGCTCGGCGGCCCCGACAAGGTCAAGCGCCACAAGGACGCCGGCAAGCTGACGGTGCGCGAGCGCATCGACGCGATCGCCGATGCTGGCTCCTTCCGCGAGGTGGGCGCGCTCACCGGCAGCGGCCAGTACGACAGCAATGGCCGCCTGGTGGGCCTCACGCCCGCCAACCTGGTGATGGGTCGCGCCAAGCTGGACGGCCGCCCGGTGGTGCTGGTGGGCGACGACTTCACCGTGCGTGGCGGCGCCAACGACGGCGCGGTCGGAGAGAAGCTGATCCACGCCGAGAAGATGGCGCACGACCTGCGCCTGCCCATGGTGCGGCTGGTGGATGGCACCGGCGGTGGCGGCTCGGTGCGCAATATCGAGAACAAGGGCTATACCAACATCCCCACCATGAAGGTCTGGCAGCACGTGGTGGAGAACATGTCGCTGGTGCCGGTGGTGTCGCTGGCGCTGGGCTCGGTGGCCGGCATGGGTGCGGCGCGCGTCGCCGCGAGCCACTACTCGGTGATGGTCAAGGGCACCGCGCAGCTGTTCAACGCCGGCCCGCCGGTGGTGGCGCGCATCGGCCAGGTGCTGGAGAAGAACGAACTCGGCGGCAGCCAGATCCATACGCGCAACGGCGTGGTCGATGATGAAGTGGCGAGCGAGGAAGAAGCCTTCGCGCGGGCGCGCCGCTTCCTGTCCTACCTGCCGGGCTCGGTGCATGAATTGCCGCCGCGCATCGAACCCACCGACGATCCCTCGCGCCGCGACGAATGGCTGCTGTCGGCGATCCCGCGCGACAGCCGCTCCGTCTACAAGGTGCGCCCCATTGTCGAGGCGCTGGTGGACCAGGGTTCCTTCTTCGAGATGGGCCGCCACTGGGGCCGCGCCATCGTGACCGGGCTGGCCCGCGTGGATGGCTGGCCGGTGGCGGTGGTGGCGAGCGATCCGTATCACTACGGCGGCGGCTGGGACGGCCCCACCGCGGAGAAGTTCATCCGCTTCGTGGACCTGGCCGAAGCCTTCCACCTGCCGGTGATCAATATGGTCGATATCGCCGGCTTCCAGATCGGCCTGGAAGCCGAGAAGGCCGGCACCATGCGCTACGGCGTGCGCGCGCTGGCCGCGGTGTACCAGGCCACCACGCCGTGGTGCTCCGTGATCCTGCGCCGCGCTTATGGCGTGGCGGCGGCGGGGCACCAGCATATGGGGCGCTTCAACTTCCGCTATGCGTGGCCGTCCGGCAACTGGGGCTCGCTGCCGATCGAGGGCGGGCTGGAAGTCGCCTACAAGGCGGAGATAGAAGGCGCCGACGACCCCGTGCAAAAGCGCGCCGAGATCGAGCAGCGCGTGCGCAGCCTTACCTCGCCGTTCCGCAGCGCCGAAGCCTTCGTGGTGGAAGACATCATCGACCCGCGCGACACGCGCTCGCTGCTGTGCGAGTTCGCCAACCTGGCGGCGCCGCTGCGCGAGCCGGGCGTGCGCAAGTTCGGCATCCGGCCCTGAGACGAGAAAGCGCCAAAAAACCAGAGACAAACGATAAATGGAGACAGCCTTGCCCAATCACCGACCTTTACTTGCGCACCGTCCCACCCTTGGCGCCATCCTCACCGCAACGCTCGCCGTTGGCGCCGCGCTGCTGCCCGCCGCAGGCGCGCAGGCGCAGGAGCAATGGCCGCAGAAGCCCGTCACCATCGTCGTGCCCTTTCCCGCCGGCGGCATGACCGACCTGCTGGCGCGCCGCATCGCGCGCGACATGCAAGCCGAGTTCAAGCAGCCCTTTGTGGTGGACAACCGCGCCGGCGCCAGCGGCCAGATCGGCACCGAGATCGTGGCGCGCGCCAGCCCGGACGGCTACACGCTGCTGGTCAGCGCCACGCATCAAGTGATCAATCCCGCGGTGCGGCCCAAGCTGCCCTACAACGCGGCCAAGGACTTCACGCCGATCGCGCTGCTGGCGACCACGCCCAACGTGCTGGTGGTGAACAACAACGTGCCGGTGTCGAACCTGCAGGAATTCCTGGCGTACGCGAAGACGCAGAAGGACGGGCTGTCGTTCGGCTCATCGAGCATCGGCGGCGCCACGCATATGTCGGGCGAACTGTTGCGGCTGATGGCCAATGCGCCGCTGACGCATATACCCTACAAGGGCGCGGCGCCGGCGCTGTCGGACCTGCTCGGCGGCCAGATCCTCGCGCTGTTCCACGATGTGATGACGATGGCGCCGTATGTGAAGGACGGCAAGGTCAAGGCCATCGGCGTGACATCGGCCAAGCGCAGCGAGGCATTGCCCAACGTGCCCACCATCGCCGAGCAGGGCGTGCCCGGCTACGAGGCCACCACCTGGATCGGCTTCTACGGCCCGGCCAACCTGCCCAAGCCGCTGGTGGAGCGCCTGAACCGCGATGCGGTGAAAAGCATGAACACGGCAGAGTCCAAGGCCAACCTGGCGCAGAGCGGCACCACGCCCGGCACGCTGAACGCGGAGCAGTTTGGCGCCTTCGTGCAGGCCGAACTGGTCAAGTGGAAACGCGTGGCGACGCAAGCCAAGGTGAAGGTGGACTGAGATGAGCGACAACATCCTCGAGTTGCTGGCTCCGCGCTCGGTCGCCATCCTCGGCGCTTCCGACAATCCCATCAAGGCCGGCGGCCGGCCCATCGACTACATGCGCCGCTACGGCTTTGCCGGACGCGTGTATCCGGTCAATCCCAAGCGCGCGCAGATCCAGGGCCTGCAGGCGTATCCCGAACTGGCTGCCTTGCCGGATGCGCCCGATCTCGTGGTGGTGAGCGTGGCGGGGCAGGAAGTCGAGCAGGCCATCGACCAGTGCCTGGCGGTCAGGGCACGCGCGGCGGTGATTTATTCCTCCGGCTTTGCGGAGCTGGGCGAAGCTGGCGCCGCGCAGCAACGCAAGCTGGTCGAACGTGCGCGCGTGGGCGGCTTGCGCCTGTTCGGCCCGAATACGCAGGGCGTGGCCAACTTCCGCGATGGTGCCATCCTGCATTTCTCCACCATGATCAATGAGGAAGCGGGCCAGGACGGCCCGGTGGCCATCGTCAGCCAGAGCGGCGCGGGTTCCTCCATTGTCTATGGCGGGCTGCGCCGCAAGGGCATCGGCGTGCGCTACATGGTGGCGACCGGCAACGAGGCGGACATCACGGCCGCCGAGGTGCTGCGCGCGGTCGCGGCCGATCCGGGCATCCGCGTGCTGCTGCTCTATATCGAATCGCTGAAGGACCCGGCGGTGCTCGCGCAGGCTGCGCGGATCGCGCATCAGCGCGACATCCCCATCCTCGCCGTCAAGGCTGGCCGCACGCAGGCCGGGCAACTCACCGCCAGCTCGCACACCGGCGCGCTGGCCGGTGAGGACGCATTGGCCGATGCGTTCCTGCGCCAGCACGGCATCCAGCGCGTGGCGGACTTCCGCGAGCTGGTCGAGTACAGCCAGGTCTTTATCGGCGGGCAGCGTCCGCGCGGGCGCAAGGTGGTGGCCATCAGCAACTCGGGCGCTACCTGCGTGCTGGCGGCCGATGCGGCCGAGGACCAAGGGCTTTCGCTGTGCCAGTTCGAAGGCGAGGGCGCTACCGCGCTCAAGGCAGTGCTTCCTTCCTTCGTGTCGGCCCGCAACCCGATCGACATGACCACCGCATTGCTGGGCCAGCCGCAGATCTACGGCCAGACGCTGGACGTGGTAGCCGCGCAGCGCCAGGCCGACATGATCTTCGTGGGCTTTCCCATCGGCGGCGAGGGCTACGACTTTGCCGACTTCTCCGCGCAGACCGGACGCTTCGCCTCGGCCAGCGGCGTGCCGGTGGCGGTCGGCGCCAACCAGGAATGGGTAGCGCAGGCGTTTCGCGCGCAGGGCGTGCCGGTATTCGACAGCGAACGCGCGGCCATGCGTGCGCTCGGCATGCTGGCGCAGCATGTGGCAGTGAATGCTTCGGCACTGGCGGAGCCCGCCGCGTTGCCGCCATCCTTTCCCAAGGACGGTGGCGCCACCGGCGTATCGCTCGACGAAGTGGCAAGCCTGGCCGCGCTGGCGCAGGCGGGCCTGCCGGTAGTGGCGCATCGCCTGTGCCACAGCGCGGATGATGTGCGCCGCGCGCTGGCCGAACTGGGCGCGCCGGTGGTGGCCAAGGGCGTCTCGCCCGATATCACGCACAAGTCCGAGCTCGGCCTGGTGCGCCTCGGCCTTGCCGACGAAGCGCAGGCGCTGGCGGCTTTTGCCGAGCTTGACCTCAAGCTGCGCGGGCTGGCCGCGAGCGAAGGTGTCAAGCACGGCGGCGTGCTGATTGCGCGCCAGCAGCGCGGTGCCTTCGAGCTGGCTGTCGGCGCGCATATCGACGACGTCTACGGGCCGGTGGTGATGGTGGGGCAGGGCGGCGTGTTGGTCGAAGCGATCGACGACGTGCAGTTCCTCGTCGCGCCCTTCAACGCCAGCCAGGCGCGCGAGGCCATCGGCCGGCTGCGCATTGCGCGTGCTTTCGGCGCGCTGCGCGGCATGGAGGCCGTCGACCTGGATGCGCTGGCGCAAATGCTGGTGCGCCTGGGCGACTGGATGGCGCGCGCGCAGGGGCAGGTACGCTCGGTGGACGCCAATCCGGTCATGGTGAGCCGCGGCAGCGTGGCGCCGGTGCTGGTGGATGCGGTGGTGATCCGCGCGGGAGAGACGTCATGAACGCCACGACGAACGCTTATGAAACGGTACGTCCACTGCGCCGCGTGCTGGTCGCAAATCGCGGCGCGGTGGCGGCGCGCATCATCCGCGCGCTGCGCGGGCTGGGCCTGGAATCGGTCGCGGTGTACTCCGATGCCGACGCGGACCTGCCGTACCTGCGCGAGGCCGATATCACGCTGCGCCTGGGTGAAGCGCCGCCGCTGGCCAGCTACCTGGACCAGGGCAAGCTGCTGGATGCCGCGCGCGCCAGCGGCGCCGATGCGGTACATCCGGGCTACGGCTTCCTGTCGGAAAACGCCGCCTTCGCCGAGCGCGTGGAGGCAGCTGGCCTGTGCTTCATCGGCCCGTCCCCGCACTGGATCCGGCGCCTTGGCCACAAGACCGAAGCGCGCGCCTTCATGGCCGCGCAAGGCATGCCGCTGGCGCCCAGCTCCGAGGTGCTGCCAGACGACATGGATACCGTGGCCGCGGCGGCGCAGCGCATCGGCTATCCGGTGCTGATCAAGCCGGCCGGCGGTGGCGGCGGCATCGGCATGGTGCCCGTGCGCGACGCGGCCGGCCTGGCCGCCGGCTGGCAGCAGGCGCGCTCAGTGGCGCAGCGCAGCTTCGGCCAGGCCGAGCTGTACCTGGAGAAGCTGGTCGAGCAGCCGCGCCATATCGAGTTCCAGGTGCTGGCCGACCGCCGCGGCGGCGTGCGCATCCTGTGGGAGCGCGATTGCTCCGTGCAGCGCCGCCACCAGAAGGTCATCGAGGAAGCGCGCGCGCACGGGCTCGACCGCGCCGAGGTGGAGGCCATGGCGGCCAAGCTCTCGGCGCTGCTGTCCGGCATTGGCTACGACGTGATCGGTACGGTGGAAATGCTGCACACCCCGGCGACCGGGTTCGTCTTCCTGGAGATGAACACGCGCCTGCAGGTGGAGCACGCCGTCACCGAGCAGATCACCGGCGTGGATATCGTGGCCGCGCAGATCCGGCTGGCGCGCGGCGAGCGCATCGATGATGTGCTGCCGGGCGGCGCGGTGCCTGCGCAAGGCCACGCCATCGAGGCGCGCGTGTATGCCGAGGACCCGGTGCGCTTCTTCCCGTCGCCCGGCCCGCTGGATGTGTTCCGCCCGCCGCAAGGCGCGGGCATCCGCGTGGAGACCGGCTACGCCGAAGGCGCCCGCGTGACGCCGTACTACGACCCCATGCTGGCCAAGGTGGTCGCCACCGGCGCCGATCGCGGCGAGGCCATTGCCACGCTGCGCGCGGCGCTGGAAGATTTCACCATCGCCGGCGTCAAGACCAATATCCCTTTCATCCTGCGCGTCCTTGCGCATCCCGATTTCCTGGCCGGGCGCATCGATACCGCGCTGGCCCAGCGCGTGCTGGCTACGCCCGCCGCAGAGAATCAACAACCTACCCAGAGAGCTGCCTGATGAACAAGATCGAAGCCGCGGTGAGCGGCCATGTCTGCGCCATCCATATCGAAGTTGGCGCTACCATTGCGGCCGGCGACGCCGTGATGATGATCGAGTCCATGAAAATGGAGATTCCGCTCGAATCCGAATATGCTGGCGTGGTCAAGACCATCCTGGTGCAGCAAGGCGACGCCGTCGCCGAGGGCCAGGCGGTGGTGGAACTCGCATAACGCCAATAAGGAAGAACTGTTTTGGAAAGCACCGCTCAGATTGTCCCGGTGGCGCCGGGCACGCCCGAGAAGCCCTATTTCGGCATCGACATCCCGCTGATGCGTCATCTCGGCCTGCAGCCCGTGCAGATGGAAGAAGGCCTGTGCCGCACGCGCCTGCCGGCCAGCCCGTTCCTGGTCAACAGCCGGGGCGACGTGCACGGCGGCACCTTGATGGCCACGCTGGATTTCACGCTCAGTGGCGCCGCGCGCTCGCACGCGCCGCTGGAAACCGGCGTGATCACCATCGATATGTCCACGCACTTCCTCGCCGCCGCGCGGGGCGAGCTGCACCTGGAAGCGCGTTGCATGCGGCGCGGGGCGCGCATCGCGTTTTGCGAGGGCGAAGTGAAGAACGCCGCTGGTGAAGTGGTTTGCGTGGCGCGCGCGGCGTTCAAGCTGGTGCCGCTGAGCAGCGGCGGGAACTGAAGCTTCAGGCCTGGCTCGGTGCCGGCCGGTAGACCTGCGCGAAGCGGGCCTGCTGGACGATGCCGTAGTCGTTCGGCGCGTACTGCATCAGCCAGTCGCCGGCCGCGCCGTGCAGCACGTCGCCTCCGGCGGAGCGGGCGATGCTGAAGGCTTCGTCCATGCGTCTGGCCAGCACCACGCCAGGGATGTTCTGGTAGGCGCCGTCCTGGCCGTGCGTGCCGGCTTGCAGGGGTTCGTACTTGGGGTCGAAGCGCTCGCGGGATACGACCCAGCGGTCGCCGGTGGAGCCGGTGATGATCGCGTCGCCGGGTTGGTAGCGGTTGGGGCCTTCGAGGCTGATGAGTTCGCCGGGTTCTTTGGCGAAGGCCACCTGGACTACTTCGTGTTTTTGGTAGAGGGCGGCAGCGGGGTCGGTGCGCAGGTCGATATGGGCTAGGGTAGGCATGGCGTGGCGGATGTCAGGCTGGGGCGCAAATCATACCGCTGGTTCGCTCGCGCTCCCACTTGTGGGCCGGGGGAGAGGGAGCGACTGCCGTCGTCATGGCGCGCGGCTTTGGTCTGTTCGGCGGTTTCGTCCGGTGCCACTGGCTTGCTTTACCCCAGCACCCGCGGCGCAAAGCCGTGATTCAGCGGTCCGTTGCCCGCCCCAAGCGCAAAATCCGCGCCCGCCACAATCGCATCGGCCACGAAATCCAGCGCCACCTCCACCGCATCTTTCAGCGCATCGCCCCGCGCCAGCTGGGCGGCAATGGCCGCCGCCAGCGTGCAGCCTGTGCCATGCAGGTTACGGGTGTCGACCCGCTGGTGCGAAAACACGCGCACGGTGCCATCGGCGCCCAGCAGCAGGTCGTCCAGCCCGGCATCCGCAGGATCCAGGTGCCCACCTTTGAGCAATACCGCCGGGCAGCCCAGCGCGACCAGGTCGCGTGCGGCCTGCTCCATCTCGTCGCGCCGGGTGATCTTGCGGCCCAGCAAATAGGAGGCCTCAGGCAGGTTGGGCGTGACCAGCACGGCGCGCGGGAACAGCAGGCGCACCATGGCCTGGGTGGTGGCGTCGTCGGCCAGGGTGGCGCCGGAGGTGGAGATCATCACCGGGTCCACCACCAGCTGGCGGATGCCATGGCGGTCCACCGCGGCGGCTACCGCTTCGACGATGGCGGCCGTGCCCAGCATGCCCGTCTTGGCCGCATCCACGCCGATATCGCTGGCAACCGCGTCGATCTGGGCCGCCACCATGTCGGCCGGGATGGCGTGCACGCCGGACACGCCGAGCGTGTTCTGCGCCGTGATGGCGGTGATCGCGCTCATGCCGAAGCAGCCCAGCGCGGCAAAGGTCTTGAGATCGGCCTGGATGCCGGCGCCGCCGCCGGAATCGGAGCCGGCGATGGTCAGGGTGCGCGGGGGGCGGTGTGTCGTCTGGGTCATGTATCGGACGGGCGGCAAATAAAAATCGTGTGGGTGGCAATGCGCGGCGCCTTTTGGCAGGCTACAATACCGCCACTCCGAGGAGCGTTGCAACGAATGGGCCTTATTGTGCCATTCGCCAGGCTCGGACTGTCTTCAACGGCGCTCGCTGATCCGTGGCACACACACGGAGGCGAGTCGACCTATCCGCCCGTTATGCAATGGCCTTGGTTTTCACCATCCTTGCATGGCGCGGCCGTATTTCCCCGCACTCGTCCTTCGTCGCCACTCTTCATCGGAGTGAAACATGAACGCAGTGACTGACCTGAAGAACGATTACCTCGTGGCCGACCTGGGCCTCGCCGGCTGGGGCCGCAAGGAAATCGCCATTGCCGAAACCGAAATGCCCGGCCTGATGGCCATCCGCGACGAGTACGCCGCTGCCCAGCCCCTGAAGGGCGCGCGCATCGCCGGCTCGCTGCACATGACCATCCAGACCGCCGTGCTGATCGAAACGCTGGTGGCGCTCGGCGCCGATGTGCGCTGGGCTTCGTGCAACATCTTCTCCACCCAGGACCACGCTGCCGCGGCCATCGCGGTTTCCGGCACGCCGGTGTTCGCCTTCAAGGGCGAATCGCTGAAGGAATACTGGGACTTCACCCACCGCATCTTCGACTGGAAGGATGGCGGCACCCCGAACATGATCCTGGACGACGGCGGCGATGCCACGCTGCTGCTGCACCTGGGCGCCCGCGCCGAGAAGGATGCATCGCTGATCGCCAACCCGGGCAGCGAGGAAGAGACCTTCCTGTTCGCCGCGATCAAGGAAAAGCTGGCCAAGGACCCGTCCTGGTACAGCCGTAACCTGGACGCCATCAAGGGCGTGACCGAGGAAACCACCACCGGCGTGCACCGCCTGTACCAGATGGCGCAAAAGGGCGAGCTCAAGTTCCCCGCCATCAACGTCAACGACTCGGTGACCAAGAGCAAGTTCGACAACCTGTATGGCTGCCGTGAATCGCTGGTGGACGGCATCAAGCGCGCCACCGACGTGATGATCGCCGGCAAGGTTGCGCTGGTGGCCGGCTACGGCGACGTGGGCAAGGGCAGCGCGCAGGCACTGCGTGCCCTGTCGGCCCAGGTGTGGGTGACCGAAGTCGACCCGATCTGCGCACTGCAGGCCGCGATGGAAGGCTACCGCGTGGTGACCATGGAATACGCTGCCGACAAGGCTGACATCTTCGTCACCTGCACCGGCAACTACCACGTCATCACCCATGACCACATGGCCAAGATGAAGGACCAGGCCATTGTCTGCAACATCGGCCACTTCGACAACGAGATCGACATCGCCTCGCTGGAAAAGTACGAGTGGGACGAGATCAAGCCGCAGGTCGACCACGTGGTCTTCCCGGCAGTTGGCGACCAACCCAGCAAGAAGATCATCATCCTGGCCAAGGGCCGCCTGGTGAACCTGGGCTGCGGCACGGGCCACCCGTCGTACGTGATGAGCAGCTCGTTCGCCAACCAGACCATCGCCCAGATCGAACTGTGGCAGGAACGTGAAAGCGGCAAGTACCCGGTCGGCGTCTACACGCTGCCCAAGCACCTGGACGAGAAGGTCGCGCGCCTGCAGCTCAAGAAGCTGAACGCGCAACTGTCAGAGCTGACCGAGCAGCAAGCAGCCTATATCGGCGTGAAGAAGGAAGGCCCGTACAAGGCCGATCACTACCGTTATTGATTCGCTGATCAGCGGTTGATCTGCAATTGATCTTTGTTTGATCCGTTTCCGATCGACCGCCAGCTCGTCAACCCGCGGCGCCCGCGCGCCGCTGGCGTCCTGCCCTGAATCCGTTATCCGTCTTGCCCAAGCGAAGGAGCCGTCATGAGATTGTTGGCCGTCTGGATCATCAACGCCGCCGCGCTGTTCCTGGTGGGTAGCCTGATCGATGGGATTCATCTTGGCGGCTTCGGCTCGGCCATGATCGCGGCGCTGGTGCTTGGCCTGGTGAACACCTTGATCCGCCCGATCCTGGTGATCCTTACCCTGCCGGTGACGCTGCTGACGCTTGGCCTGTTTATCTTCGTGATCAACGCGCTGCTGTTCCTGTTCGTGGGCAAGCTGCTGGCCGGTTTCGTGGTCACCGGCTTTGGCGCGGCCCTGCTCGGCTCGATCCTCTACAGCGTGATTTCCTGGGCACTGTCGAGCGTGCTGCTCGGCGAACGCCGCAGCGCCTGACGCCGTCCGGCGTCCCATGCCAATTTTTCAGCGCGCCGCGCCATAGGCGGCGCGCCACCATCATGCAAGACCGCTACTTCAGCTTTGAATTCTTCCCGCCCAAGACGGCGGAGGGCGCCGAGAAGCTGCGCAACACGCGTGCGCAGCTCGCTCCGCTGCAGCCCAAGTTCATCTCGGTGACCTTCGGCGCCGGCGGCACCACCCAGCAGGGCACGCTGGATGCCGTGCTGGAGATCCAGCGCGAAGGCATCGAGGCCGCGCCGCACCTGTCGTGCGTGGGATCCTCGCGCGAGAGCATCCGCGATATCCTCAAGACCTACCGCGAGGGCGGCATCCGCCACATCGTCGCGCTGCGCGGCGACATGCCGTCGGGCATGGGCGAGATCGGCGAGTTCCGCTATGCCAACGAGCTGGTGGCGTTCATCCGCGCCGAGACCGGCGACTGGTTCAACATCGAGGTGGCGGCTTATCCCGAGTACCATCCGCAGGCCAAGTCGCCCCGCCACGATCTCGAGAATTTCGTGCGCAAGGTCAAGGCTGGCGCCGACTCGGCCATCACCCAGTACTTCTTCAACGCCGACGCGTACTTCCGCTTTGTCGACGACGTGCGTGCCATGGGCGTGGACGTGCCGATCGTGCCGGGTATCATGCCGATCACCAATTCCTCGCAGCTGATGCGCTTCTCCGAGATGTGCGGCGCCGAAGTGCCGCGCTGGGTGGCCAAGCGCCTGGAAGGCTTCGGCGACGACCGCGAGTCGATCCGCGCCTTTGGCCTGGACGTGGTCACCGCGCTGTGCGAGCGCCTGCTCGCGGCCGGCGTGCCGGGGCTGCATTTCTATACGCTCAACACGGCCAGCGCCACCAAGGCCATCTGGCAACGCCTGAAGCTCTAAGGCACCTGCCTGCCCGAAGCGCGATGCCCGCCCGCCGCCCCGACCCTTTCATCGACCACCTGCTCGAACTGATGGGGCCGCTGGCGGCGCGCATCGGGCCCATCACCGCGCGCCGCATGTTTGGCGGCCACGCGCTGTACTACGACGGCCTGGTGTTCGCGCTGGTGCTGGGGGGGCGCTGCTTCCTGAAGGTGGACGACAAGACGCGCGGCCGCTTCGAGGCCGAGGGCGGCGAGCCGTTTCGCTACAGCCGTAACGGACGCGAGATCTCCATGCTGCATTACCTGAGCGCGCCACCGGCCTGCCTGGAATCGGCCGAGGCCATGACCACCTGGGCACGGCTGTCGGTGGAATCCACGCTGCGGCTGGCCAACCAGGCCGGCTGAACGGCTGAAACGCCGCTACGCAGTGGCATACTTTGGCCCATGGCCACCGTCACCGCCACGTTTCGTTTCTACGAGGAACTGAACGATTTCCTGCCGCGCGCGCAGCGCGGCCGGGATTGCGTATGCGCCTGCGCGCGCGCCGCCACCGTCAAGCACATGATCGAGGCGCTGGGCGTGCCGCACACCGAGGTCGAGCTGATCCTGGTGAACGGCGAGTCATGCGGCTTCGAGCGCCTGTTGCAGGATGGCGACCGCGTCTCGGTCTATCCCCGCTTCGAAGCCTTCGACATCACACCGTTGCTGCGCGTGCGCGCCGAGCCGCTGCGCACCACGCGCTTCGTTGCCGACGCTCACCTGGGCGGGCTGGCGCACCTGCTGCGCCTGACCGGCTTCGACACCCTCTACGACAACCACTACGCCGATAGCGAGATCGAGGCCATCGCCATGCGCGAGGGCCGCATCGTGCTCACGCGGGACCGCGAGCTGCTCAAGCGGCGGGGAGTCACCCATGGCTGCTACGTGCGCGCCATCAAGGCCACGCCACAACTGCGGGAGATCTTCGCGCGGCTCGACCTGGCCCGCAGCGCGCGACCGTTCTCGCTGTGCCTGGACTGCAATGTGCCGCTGCAACGGATCGACAAGGCCGAGGTGGACGGGCGCGTGCCGGCGGGCGTGTTTGCGCGGCAGGATCGTTTCGTGACGTGCGGTTGCTGCCAGCGAGTGTTTTGGGAGGGGTCGCATTGGCGGCATATGCGGGATCTGGTGGATGAGTTGGTGCCTGGGGGAGGTTTTTAGTTGGGTGCTGTTTCTATGAGCGGCGGTGGCGTTTGCACCCAACAACCATACGACATCCCCCTGCGGGGGCTGCCGGTCACTCTTCTTTGCGTCGGCAAAGAAGACTAACGAGAAGAAAGCCGACCCTGCCGGGGGCAGAGCCATCGCGAGTGCGCAGGACGCTGGTTTCGTCGTACGGCCGCAGTACTGCTGACATCTGCCGTTACCGGCTCGTAGGGCATCGCAATGGCATGACCCATGGGTTTCGTCGTGGGGCCCCTGACCTCGTTTGCGGTGCCCATTCGCACATCTGCCGTTACCGGTGCGAAGCACCACGACACATCCCCCGTCAATGGTTTCGTGGTGGGGCGGGCGCGGTGGTCAAGGTCTCGGGCTTATCAACCCAGTGCCACCGCGCCCACGACGGAACCGGTGCGCCTGCAACTTCGTGGCCGGCCACTCCGCGAGCGACAGACGGCTTGAAGCAAGTGATGTCTGCTACCGGGGGCCCCACCGTGAATCCCGGAGGCTGGCAGGTTCGTGGCCGGTCAAGCCGGTACCGGCAGATGCCAGCCGGCACTCTGGGCCGTACGACGAAACCACCGAGATTCGAGAGCCTTATTGCTCTGCTCCCGGCAGGGCGGCTTTCTTCTCGTTAGTCTTCTTTGCCGCGCAAAGAAGAGTGACCGGCAGCCCCCGCAGGGGGATGTCGTATGGCTTTTGGGTTCAACAGCCATCGCCGACGAAATAAACAGCGACCAACCCCGCAGGGCGATGTCTACGGCTTTTGGGTGCAAACGCCAACGCCAATCAAAGAAACAGCGACCAACCCCGCAACGGGATGTATCACAAATCCCTCAAAACACCCCCCCCTCACTAACCACCCAATCCATCGGCAAATCATGGTCCTGCGGCACCAGCGCAATCCGGCAGGCCTCATGGCCGATGCCGATCGCCACCGGCCGGCTTCCCCCGGCAGCCAGCGCCGCCAGCGTGCGGTCATAGAACCCGCCGCCATATCCCAGGCGGAACTTATCCCCGCTGAAACCGACACATGGAATCAGCAGGACGTCAGGCTGCAAGGGCGGCGTGCCGTCCGGCACCGGAATGCCGTAATGCCCGGCAACCATCGGCGTAGCCGGCTCCCAAAGGTGGAAATCCAGCGGCGCGCCCGGCCGGCTCACCACCGGCAGGGCGGCTTGGCGCCCGGGGGCGCCGGCCAGCCAGCGCGAGACCACGCCACGGGCGTCGAACTCCTGCTGGATTGGCCAGTAGAAGCCAAGGCGATGCACGGGCAGGCGCTCCAGTAGTGCGGCCAGCGCGGCTTCGATGCCGGCGTCGGCGGCGCTGCGCTGCGCCAAGGCGCCGCGCAGCGCCAGCAACTGGCGCCGCAGCGCCGCTCGCTGCATGCCGGGATCAGGCTTTCCGGACTCGCCGGGGGGGCTGCGAACGTCGTCGCTGGGCATGGCTGCGTGGGATAATGTCTGTAGTTGACCAAACATTGCACGGTCGGATGCGCGCCCTCGAAAGGTGTTGTCCGGCCGTCACAACAAGGAAGAAGAATGCCGAAGGGAGTATATCCGCAGCGTGCGGCCAAGGCCGCCCTGGCGGCGATCGCGTGCGCACTGCTTGCCACGCCGGTATTTGCGCAGAAACGGCCCCAGCCGCAACCCCAATCGCAGTCGCTCGCCATCCCGAGCGACCCCGACGACGCTTTCGTGGCGCTGCGCGACGCCGCGCGCAAGAACGACGTGGCACGCACCGACGCCATCTCGGCCACGCTGGTGGACTACCCGATCTCGTCTTACGTCGAGTACTTCCGCATCAAGCCGCAGATGTTCGATGCCAGCGGCCTGGCCCGCATCGATGCCCCCGACGACCAGGTGCGCGCCTTCCTGCAGCGCTACAAGGGCGAGGCCATTGCCGACCGCATGCGCAATGACTGGCTGCTGGTGCTGGGCAAGAAGCGCGACTGGGCCAAGTTCGATGCCGAATACCCGCAGTTCGTGCTCAAGGACGATACGCAGGTCGAGTGCTACGCGCTGCTGTCGCGCGCGCTCAAGGGCCAGAACGTGGCGGCGGATGCACGCGTGGCGCTGAGCGATCCACGCTACTACGGCGAAGGTTGTGTCGACCTGATCGGCTACCTGGCCCAAAGCAAGCAGATCGAGCCGAGCGACGCGGCCTTCCAGGCACGCCAGGCGCTGGAGCAGAACTATGTGACGCTGGCCGGGCGCATCGCCGCCACCGTGCCCGACGCGCGCGGCGACAGCGACGCCCTCGCCACCGTGGTCAAGATGGCGCGCAACGATCCCTCCCAGGCCGCGGCCTACCTCAGCGCCAACGCCGGCAGCCTGTCGCGCGAGGAGCAGGGCGCTGGCTGGGGCGTGATCGGCCAGTTTGCCGCCAAGAAGCTCGCGCCCGAGGCGGCCGGCTACTACCGCCGCCAGATGGACCTGGGCGGCAACCAGTGGCTGTCAGACGAAACGCAGGAGTGGCGCGTGCGCGCCGCGCTGCGCCAGGGCGACTGGAAGCAGGTGCGCCAGGCGGTGGAGCTGATGCGCCCCGAGCTGCGCGCCAAGGACCCGGCCTGGACGTACTGGTACGGCCGCGCGCTCAAGGCGGACAACCGCGGCGCCGAGGCCGAGAAACAATTCCAGTCGATTGCCGGCCAGTTCAACTTCTATGGCCAGCTGGCTAGCGAGGAACTGGGCAATCGCATCGTGTTGCCGGCACGCACGGCGGTCAGCGATGCCGAGGTCAATGCCATGCGCACCCGCCCGGGCTTCCTGCGCGCGCAGAAGCTCTATGACCTGAACCTGCGCTTCGAGGGCAACCGCGAATGGAACTGGGAGCTGCGCGGCATGACCGACCGCCAACTGCTGGCCGCTGCCGACTACGCCCGCCGCATCGAGCTGCTGGACCGCGCCGTGAACACGGCCGACCGCACCCAGGCCGAGCACGACTTCTCGCTGCGCTTCCTGATGCCGTACCGCGACATCATGCAGCGCGCCACCGATGACGTGGGCCTGGATATGGCGTGGGCCTATGGCCTGGTGCGCCAGGAATCGCGCTTCATCATGAACGCGCGCTCCTCGGCGGGGGCCCACGGCCTGATGCAGGTGATGCCGGCGACCGCCAAGTGGGTGGCGCGCAAGATCGGCATGAGCGATTTCTCGCCCTCGATGATGAGCGATCCCAATATCAACATCCAGCTCGGCACCAACTACATGAGCATGGTGTTTACCGACCTGGACAGCTCCTGGACGCTGGCGTCGGCCGCCTACAACGCTGGCCCGGGCCGTCCCAAGAACTGGCGCTCCAGTTTGCCGCGCGCGGTCGAGGGTGCGATCTTCGCCGAGACCATTCCGTTCTCGGAGACCCGGACCTACGTGAAGAATGTACTGTCGAACGCCACGTACTATGCTGCATTGATGAGCGGCCGGCCGCAGTCGCTCAAGGATCGCCTGGGCGTGGTGTCGCCGTCGCAGGTCACCACGACCAGCCTGCCCTGAGGTTTTAACGCCTTAGAGGCAGCGCGTTCTGCAGGCCGATGCGGCAGCCGGCGCGTGCTCCAGCCCTGGAGCGTGCGCCAGTCGTCCCATGCCACGGAGAGATCCATGCAGACCAGCAACGTTCTAGTGATCGGAGGGGCCGGCTTTCTCGGCAGCCACCTGGTGGCCCGGCTGGCGGGCGTTGCCACCGCGTCGGCCACGCCGCTGGAGCCGGGCACCGTCGTGGAGCCGCCTCTCGACCCCGAGCGGATCGTGGTCGCCACCCGCGACGCCGAGCATGCGCAGCACCTGCTGCTGTTGCCGCGCGTGGAGGTGATCGAGCTGGACGTGAGAAACGATGTCGCGCTGAATGCCGCCATCGGCACGCTGGGCACCGACGGCATCGTGGTCAACCTGGTCGGCATTCTCCACGGCGAACGCGCCGAGCCCTACGGCGCTGCCTTTGCCGCGGCGCACGTGGACCTGCCGCGGCGCATCGTCGAGGCCTGCCGCAGCACCGGCGTGCGCAGGCTGTTGCACATGAGCGCGCTGGGCGCCGACAGTGCCGGCCCGTCGATGTACCTGCGCAGCAAGGGCGACGGCGAGCGCGTGGTGCGCGAGAGCGCTCTGGACTGGACCATCTTCCGTCCGTCCGTGATATTTGGCCCCGACGACCATTTCCTCAATCTGTTTGCCCATATGCAGGAACTGGCGCCGGTGGTGCCGCTCGCCTGCGCGCAAGCCAAGTTCCAGCCGGTGTACGTGCAGGACGTGGCGCAGGCCATGGTCAACGCCATGGCGGCCCCGGCCACCATCGGCCGCGGCTACGACCTGGCGGGGCCGCAGGTCTATACGCTAGAGGAGCTGGTGCGTTTTGCGGGCCGCGCCAGCGGGCACCCGCGCCCGGTCCTGCACCTGCCCGACGCCCTGGCCCGCGTGCAGGCAGCCATCCTCGAACATATGCCGGGCGCGCCGGTGATGACGCGCGACAACCTGGACTCCATGCGGCTCGACAATGTCATGCACGGGACGATTGCGCCCGAGCTTGGCCTGCGCCAGCCGGTGGGGCTGGAGGTGGTGATGACCGATGTGCTGGCGGGCCGTGGGCACGAGAGCGTCATGCTGGGACTGCGGCGCAGCGGGTATCGTTGAGCCGCAGGCAGGGCCGGGTCGGCCCGGTTCGGCCTTGCGCTTGTGACCTGGATTCACATCGCTGCGAGCGTAATTCGCTGGAGGCGCTCTGCGCGGCTGGCTACAATGGTTCGTTCGCCGGGATGTGGTTCCGCCCGCACGCTTCGCGCTGCGGCTTGCCCCGGCCGCTCCCTCCCCCCACGTTTCCTGCAAGGATTTTGCGATGAAGCTCGTCATCGGCAACAAGAATTACTCTTCCTGGTCGCTGCGCCCCTGGTTGCTGATGCGGCAGGCGGGCATTGCGTTCGAGGAGGTCAAGGTGCGCTTGTTCGTGGCCGGATTTGACGAAGCGATTGCCCGGCACTCGCCCGCTGGCAAGGTGCCGGTGCTGGTCGATGGCGATATCTCCGTGTGGGACTCGCTGTCGATCGCCGAATACCTGGCCGAGGCCTTTCCCGAGAAGCAGCTCTGGCCGGCCGACCGTGCCGAGCGCGCGCACGCGCGCTCGATCTGCGCGGAGATGCATTCGGGCTTCGGCAACCTGCGCAGCCAATTGCCGATGAACGTCACCGCGGTGCTGCCCGGCATGGGCTGGAACGTAGCGGTACAGCGCGACGTGGACCGTGTCGCCGAGATCTGGTCAGGCCTGCGCGCACGCCACGCTGGCGCCGGCCCGTTCCTGTTCGGCACGTTCACCATCGCCGACGCATTTTTCGCGCCTGTGGTCAGCCGCTTTGCCACCTACGGCATCCACCTGCCCGAGGCCGCCAAGCAATATGCGGACTTTATCCTGGCGCTGCCGGCCATGCAGGCATGGATCGCCGATGCCCATGAAGAGCGCGATTTTCTCGCCTCCGACGAGCCCTATCGCCTCGTCCCCGATCGCGCCGACGCGGTCGTGATCAACCATTGAGCTCGTCCATGCAGGTGTATGCCGTAGGCGGAGCTATCCGCGACGCCCTGCTGGGCTTGTCGAGCCAGGACCGCGACTACGTGGTGGTGGGCGCAACCCCGGCCGAGATGGAAGCCGAAGGCTACAAGCCGGTAGGCAAGGATTTCCCCGTCTTCCTCCATCCCAGGACCCGGGAGGAATACGCGCTGGCCCGCACCGAGCGCAAGACCGCGGCGGGCTACAAGGGCTTTTCGTTCTATTGCGCGCCGGACGTGACGCTGGAAGACGACCTGGTGCGGCGCGACCTCACCATCAACGCCATGGCGCAAGCGGTGGGCGATGACGGCGCGCTCACCGGCCCCGTGATCGATCCCTACGGCGGGCAGCCCGACCTAGCCGCACGGCTGTTCCGCCATGTGTCGGACGCTTTCGCCGAAGACCCGGTGCGGATCCTGCGCGTGGCGCGCTTCGCCGCGCGTTTTGTCGATTTCACGGTAGCCCCGGAGACGCTGGTGCTGATGCGCCGGATGGTGGAAGCCGGCGAGGTCGATGCGCTGGTGGCTGAGCGCGTCTGGCAGGAACTCGCGCGCGGCCTGATGGAGGCGCGGCCCTCCCGCATGTTCGAGGTGCTGCGCGAATGCGGCGCGCTGGCGCGGCTGCTGCCCGAGCTGGAACGGCTATGGGGCGTGCCGCAGAGGGCCGATTACCACCCGGAGGTGGATACCGGCGTGCATGTGATGATGGTGGTGGATACCGCTGCCGCGATGGGCGTCTCGCTGCCGGTGCGCTTTGCCGCGCTGGTGCATGACCTGGGCAAGGGCACCACGCCTGAGGATGTGCTGCCGCACCATCTCGGCCACGAGCAGCGCAGCGTGGAATTGCTGGAGGCGGTTTGCAAGCGGTTGCGCGTGCCGACCGAGTGCCGTGACCTGGCGGTGGTGGTGGCGCGCGAGCACGGCAATATCCATCGCTCCGAGGCGTTTGGCGCTGCCGCGCTGACGCGTTTGCTGGAGCGGTGCGATGCCCTGCGCAAGCCGGCGCGGTTTGCCGAAGCGCTGCAGGCTTGCGAGGCGGATGCGCGGGGGCGGCTTGGGTTTGAGGACCGGGCGTATCCGCAGACGGCGCGGCTGTTGATGGCGTTGGAGGCGGCGGCTTCGGTGGATGCGGGGGCGGTGGCGCGGGAATGCGCTGGTAATCCTGGCCTGATCAAGGATCGGGTGCATGCGGCGCGGGTGGCGGCGGTGGAGGCGCGGCTCGCGGAGTAGGGGAGGTGTCGTGTTGGACCAAACCGTTGGCTTCGGTGTTCGTGGCTCCTAGCCAAACCACCCCTCTCGCCAGCCCTCTCCCCATGAAGGGCTGAGGTTTGCCCACAAATCGGCGTCCTCGATAAGGCAGTGCTACTTGTAAACACAATCTGACGGTGTTAACTTCAGTCGACCCCTTTGACT
>NZ_BAAILO010000432.1:0-526 GCF_054589115.1 Cupriavidus sp. 8B
GGTGCCCTGCCCTTTCAACAGCGGCGGCAGCATCAGGTTTTCCTCGCACGACAGGCTGGCGAAGATGCCCCGCTCTTCCGGGCAATAGCCGATGCCACAGTGCGCGATCTTGTGCGTCGGCATGTCGATGGTCTCGGTGCCGTTGACGCGGATCGAGCCCTTGCGCTGGCCGGTGAGGCCCATGATGGCGCGCAGCGTGGTGGTGCGCCCGGCGCCGTTGCGGCCCAGCAGCGTCACCACCTCGCCGGGATTCACGGTCAGGTCCACGCCATGCAGGATGTGCGATTCGCCGTACCAGGCGTGCAGGTCCTTGATTTCTAGTGCGGGCGTTGTGCTCATCCTGGCTCCTCAGTGCGCGCCCTGCAATGCAGTTTCGACGGTGCCCATGTAGGCCTCCATCACGCGCGGGTCTTTCGATACCTCGGCGTATGGCCCCTCGGCCAGGATCGCGCCGCGCTGCAATACCGTGATCTTGTCGGCAATCGACGAGACCACGTTCATGTTGTGCTCGACCATCAGGATGGTG
>NZ_BAAILO010000432.1:802-30197 GCF_054589115.1 Cupriavidus sp. 8B
CAGGAAGTGCCAAGTTGCCGCTGCAGCCCGATGCGCACGTTCTCCAGCACCGTCAGGTGCGGGAACACAGCAGAGATCTGGAACGACCGGATCACGCCGCGCCGGGCGATCTGCGCCGGCTTCTCGCGGGTGATGTCGATGCCGTTGAACAGGATCGTGCCCGTGGTCGGCTCGAGGAACTTGGTCAGCAGGTTGAAGCAGGTGGTCTTGCCGGCGCCGTTGGGGCCGATCAAGGCATGGATGGCGCCGCGCCGCACCTTGAGGTTGACGTCGCTCACGGCGGTGAAGCCGCGGAACGACTTGGTCAGGCTGCGCGTTTCTAGTATGGAATCTTCGTGGGGCATCGCTTTGTCGCCTTTGGCATGCATCGGAATACGGATCTGGCCAGCGGCCCTAGCCGTGGACAGGCAGCGTCTCTACGGCGTAGGCGTGGTGCAGCGAGCGGGCAAGAACCGGATCCTCCAGTTCGATCTCGAAACGATCCGCCGAGCGGATGCCGCCGATCGCGGCCAGCGTGCCGCACAGCATGGCGGTACCGTCGTCGAAACTGCCGCCGTGCTCCGCAAACCTGTCGAGCAGGTCCTGGGGCGAACGCATCGCCGTCACCGGCCCTTGCTGGTACAGCACACGCTCGCCGTCGATGGTCGCGTAGGCACGCAGGACAAGCTGGTCCCAGTGCTTGCCGACGTCCGCCAGGCGCCAGAGCACTTGCGCGCAGGGCTTGTCGCACATCTGCTTGGACACCGTGATGCCGTAGGTCTCCACCTCCCGGTCGGTGTGGTCCGAGGCAATGCCGACATAGATTTCGCCCTGGTCCTTGAGCAGCAGGAACTCCACTTCGCCGCTGCTGGCATCCCCGCTGACCTGGATAGCGGGTTGCGATTGCAGACGCTGCGCCGCGACCCGGTAGAAGACCGGGGTGGCCGCCGGCCGCCTGACACCCAGCGCCTCCAGCTCGCGGATGTGCTTCTCCATCGCGTCGGTGTCCCGTCCCGTCCAGCCCGCGATGACGAGCTGCCTGATGGTCACAACGCGCTGCCACCTGCCGGTGCGTGTCTCGATATCGAATGTCAGCATGTTCCGTTCTCCGTAATGGCTATGTAGTGGCCTTGTAGTGGCTTTGTAGTGGTGTTGCAGTGGCTAGTCGCTATTTCTTGAGCAGCGCGCATTTGCTTGCGGCAATTGGGCGGAACGCCTCGCTGGCTGGAATGACCTGCTTGATCTTGTAGTAGTCCCACGGCTTTCTGGATTCCTGCGGGGTCTTGACCTCGACGAGATACATGTCATGCACCATCAACCCGTCGGCGCGGATCTTTCCGTTGGCCGCGAAGAAATCATTGACGGGGCTGGCCTTCATCTTCGCCACCACTGCATCGGTCTCGTCGGTTCCCGCGGCCTGGACGGCCTTCAGGTAATGCATCGTCGACGAGTACACGCCGGCCTGCACCAGCGTGGGCATCTTCCGGGTCTTGTCGAAGAAGCGCTGCGACCACGCGCGGGTCGCGTCGTCACGGTCCCAATAGAACGAGGTGGTCAGCATCATCCCTTGCGCCGCTTGCAGGCCAAGGCTATGGATGTCGCTGATGAACATGTGCAGGCCCGCCAGCTTCTGCTTTCCCGCGCCGCCAATGCCGAAGTCCCGGGCGGTCTTCAAGGCGTTGACGGTATCGCTGCCGGCATTGGCCAGGCCGATCACCTTGGCGCCCGATGCCTGGGCCTGCAGCAGGTAGGACGAGAGGTCGGGGGAGTTGATGGGATGCTTCGCCTTCCCGACGATCTTCCCGCCTGCCGAGGCCAGGGCGTCCGTCGCGTCTTTCTCCAGGGATGCACCCAGCGCATAGTCGACCGTCAGGAAGTACCAGCTGTTGTCGCCCCCCTTTGACAGCGCCTTTACCGTGTTGGCCGCAAAGGCGTAGGTGTCATAGGAATACTGGATGGTGTAGGGCGAGCAATCCTCGTTGGTCAGCCTTGTCGTGCCGGCACCGCTGGCAATCACCAGCTTGTGCTTCTCCCTGCCGAGGTTGGACACCGCGAGCGCCACCGAGGACGGCAAGACGTCCTGGATGACGTCCACCTTCTGGTTATCGAACCAGTCGCGCGCGATGGTCCCGGCCACATCGGTCTTGTTCTGGTGATCGGTGCTGACCACCTTGATGTCGGATCCCAGCACCTTCCCGCCGAAATCGTCCACCGCCATCTGGGCCGCCACCAGCGACCCTTTTCCGCCGATATCGGAAAATATCGACGACATATCGGTCAGGACGCCGATCTTCACCACGCCGTCGCTGATCTTGCCCGGCTGTGCCGCGGCAATCGCCGAAAACCCCAACATCGTGCTGGCCAGGAACATCGGCTTGAATCGAAAGCGGAACATGTTCTCTCCTCTCCATTGCTGGACTGCTAGAAGCCGCGACAAGGTCTTGTCGGCGGATAACGCGTCTACAAAGCGTCTACGTCTCGTGGCTACGCAGGACTTCCTCCATGCCCATGCCCATGCCGATGCCGAGCAGTTGCCGGTCCGCCATGGGCGGCCCGAACAGCATCAACCCGACCGGCGCTTGTCCGGCTTCATGGCATGGCATGCTCAATGCGCACAAGTCGAGCACATTGGCGATGGCAGGATTGCGCAACAACAGCCGGTTAGCGTTGAAGAACGCGGCGTCATCGGCCAGGTCGGCAATCCTCGGCGCCGCGATCGGCACCGTCGGCAGCACCACGGCGTCGAACCCTTCCATTTCGCCTTGAGCCCCCCGGCACAAAGCCAGCCGCCGGGCGCGCGTGCGCAGGTAGTCGGCGGCGCCCTGCTGCTCGCCCATCCGGATACGCGACAGCACGCGCGGGTCATAGCGATCCGCCTGTGCGGCAACCCGTTCGGCGTGCCACGCGCTTGCCTCCGCCGCCACCAGGCCCCCGTTGATGCTCAGTTCCGGCAACTGGTCCCAGCTATCGAAGGCAACTTCCCGCAGCACGGCACCGGCTGCGGCCAGCCGGCCAAGGGCGCGCTCATAGGCGCTGGCAACTTCCCGGGAAAGGCCGTCGAGCACCACGTTCCTTGCCACGGCCAGCCGGAGGCCACGCACCGGACGCGCTGCCAGCGGCCCATCTGGCTCGCCCGCCATGACCCCGTCGAGCGCGGCGCAACAGGCAACCGTTTGTGCCAGGCAACCGATCGAGTCATAGCTGGGCGACAGCGGCACCGTTCCCTGCAGCGGCACCCGGCGCGCCGTGGGCTTGAACCCCGTGATGCCGCAGAGCGCCGCGGGAATCCGGCACGAGCCGCCCGTATCCGTGCCGATCGCGGCCACGGCCATGCCGTCCGTCACCGAAACGGCGGCCCCGGACGAGGAGCCGCCGGGAATGCGGCCAACCGCGCGCTCGAACGGATTGCGGGGCGTCCCGTAGTGCGGATTGATGCCAACCCCGGAGTACGCGAACTCGGTCATATTGGTGCGGCCGACAAAGACCGCGCCGGCCGCGCGCAATCGTGCAATGGCGAGCGCGTCGGCCGTGGCAGCCTGCTCGGGCAGCACGCGCGCCCCGGCCCGCGTGACGTCGCCCTGCACGTCGAACAGGTCCTTGACCGAGATCGGCAGGCCCGACAGCGGCCCGGCCACCCCCTGCCCACGCAATATGTCGCTGGCCCCGGCCTGCTTTGATGCGGCCATGCTCACGCCATGCGGGAAGACGCGCGCGCCCTCCCCGCCCGGATTGCAGGCGCGCTCGACACAGCCCGCCAGCAGCGACGCCGCATCGGCGGTGCCCGCCGAGAGCTGGCGCATCACGGAATCCACGGTCGCCACCATGATCAGGCCGGGTCGAAGTAGTGGATTTCCAGCAACATGCACCCCGCATTCGACTTGAAGGGACCGTGATAGGCGCCCGGCGGACGGCAGGCATAGGTGTGCGGATCGAACGCCTGCCCGCCCTCGCCCTGTTCGTCGTTACCGACGGTCAGGTCACCGCTGAGCAGATACACCTCCTCCCAGTAGCGATGCACGAACGGTGCGGTGGTAAAGACACCGGGCTGGAAGCGCAGCAGGCGCGTGCGGCTGCCGCGGCCGCCGCTCTCGTCGAGCGAGCCGGAAAGGATCTTTTGCTGGATGCCCGCGGGATAGCCGGGAGGCACCTCCCAGCCGCTCGCCATGTCAATGGTGTGGAACTCATCGTGAAGCTTGTTGATCGCCATCGTTATCTCCGTGCGTGTCAAGGAATGTCAGAGCGCGATTGCCCGCTCAGGCAGCGCGTGCCAGCTGGCCCAGCTCCGCGCCGAGCGAATAGCTGTCCAGGATGTTGTCGACCAGGCCCGTGGCCTTCTTCCAGTCATAGGTCCGATAGGTGTGCCCCTTGGTCACGAAGCCCGCGCCCGCATAGAACATCTCGTACTGGTTATGGCGCGATGCAAACTCGGACCCAACGGCATCCCACGCCAGCTTGAAGAACTTGACGCGCTCTTCAGGGCTGCAGGCCGGGGATTTCTGCGTCTTCTCGATGATCCTGGCCAGCTCCGGATTCTCGAAATCGTGGAGGCTCGACGGCAGCATGATCATCCCGCCGCCTGCCAGCTCACGCAGGGTATTGAGCACCTTGGCATAGAGCTGCTGGGTGATCACCTGCGACCCGTACAGGAGGTTGCGGTCCGGCATGAAGTAGCCTCGCTCCATGCGCCCCTTGGACTCCATGCCGTAGACGAAGGCCTCCACCATCCCTGCCTCGGCAGCGAGCTGGCCCAGCATCTCCCTGACCTGGGGGAAGCCGTTGGTGCCGTTGACCTCGGTAATCTTTTGCGCAATGCCTACCAGGAAGCGCAGCTTCACCATCAGCCGTACCTGGCACTGGTAGTTCTGGTAGCTATGCGCCGGCGTGGCATGAAACTGCCTGGCGCACATGCCGACATCGCCTGCGATAAAGACGCGCTCCCATGGCACCTTGACGTCGTCGAAGTACAGCACCGCATCGTTCTCGTCGTAGCGGCTCGACAGCGGGTTGTCGAACACCGAAGTCGCGTTGGCCTCGTACGACTTGCGCGACATGACTTTCAGCCCCTTGATGTTCATGGGCACCGCGAACGACAGCGCGTACATCTCGTCGCCCTCGCGCAGGGGCTGGATGCAACTGCAGAACACCTCGTTGGCCATGATGCCGCTGGTGGCCAGCATCTTCGCGCCGCGCACCGTGATGCCTTCGGCATCCTGGTCGACGATGCCCACGGCCAGGTATTTGTCCTCCTGCTCGTGCGCAGCCTTCGACTGGTTGGCTTGCGGGTTGACGATGACGTACGTCAGGAAGAGGTCGTTGTCCCGGGCGTACTTGTAGTACTCGCGCAGGGCGCCGGCTCGCGCACGGTCATGCTGCTCGAAGACGTCGATCCCCATATACATCCCGGAGATGCAGGAAGCTACGTGATCCGGCGAGCGGCCCATGAAGCCGTAGTGCAGTTCCGTCCAGGCCTCGAGCGCCATCCGGCGCTCGACCAGGTCGTCATAGCTCTGCGGCAGTTGCCAGATCCGGCTCACGTTGTCGCCGGTATCCGGCGACTCGAATGTCATCTTCTCGATGTTCTCGGGGCGGGCCTGAAAGTCGTAAAGGTTGGCGTAACTACGGATCGAGTTGCGGAAAGCCGGGTGCGTGGTGACATCCGTCACGCGTTTGCCGTCCAGGTAAACCTCTCTGCCATCACGCAGCATCTCGATATGCTGGCTACCAGTCTTGACCATGTCTTCTCTCCTGAATACGTAGCTGTCGTTGACTCACACGGGGGCAGCGGGCGACTGTTCCAGCGCCCGATACCTGCCTCCGAAAAAAACCAGTGGCCTGCCGTCCGGCCGGGCCTGGTGGCGGATGACGCGCCCGATAAAGATGACGTGGTCGCCACCGTCGTGTTGCGCATAGGGCTCGCACTCGAACGTGGCAAGCGCATCTGGCAGCAGCACCGGGTCTTCCCCACTGTCGGCCGCCATGCCGAGGCCATCCCATTTGCCGGAGTGCGCCTTGGCAAAGCGGTTGGAAATGTCTTGCTGGCGTTCATCGAGCACGTTGACGGCATACCGGGGGGTCGAACAAAGATCCTCCAGGCTCAGGCAACGCCGATCCACCGAGAACAGGATCAAGGGCGGATCGAGCGAGACCGAGTTGAACGACGCCACCGTGATGCCAACGGGCACCCCTTGCTTTCGGGGCGCGGTGATCACGGCCACGCCTGTGGCGAACATGGCGAGCGTGCTTCTGAAGCGCCGCTGCTCATCGGCACCGGCATCGGAATCCACTTCGCGCTTTGCATAGGTTTCGGCCATCATCCCTCCTGTACAGAATCCGAACCGCGGATCCTTCCACCGCGATCCGCTGCTCATTTGCCTTTGTTTTTTACCTTTGTAACTTAGGTAGTATTGAATGCTATTGCGGATTGCAATTCAAGTTAGTGAAAACCCTTGGGAATCCGTATGTCGGAGCGGTCACACGGTTCACGCTACGTGTACCGTGCTTTTATCTTTGCAACTTACCTATCAATAAATGCTACTATTGAACGATATCTGCCTGGCTGAAACCATTGAACGGGCTCTGCCATCGCAGGGCAGCAGGCGCATCGACACGCTTCAGGAGAACAAAGGAATGCAAGGCGAACCCACCGCAGCCCCCATCTACATGGACTACAGCGCCACCACGCCTGTCGACCCTCGGGTAGTCGACAAGATGGTGCCGTTCCTGTACCAGCACTTCGGCAATCCCGCTTCACGCAGCCATAGCCATGGATGGCATGCCGAACAGGCCGTGGAGACGGCGCGCGCGCAGGTTGCGGCGCTGCTGAACGCGGATCCTCGCGAGATCGTCTGGACGTCGGGTGCGACCGAAGGGAACAACCTGGCGATCAAGGGCGCGGCCCATTTCTACAGCGGCAAGGGGAAACACATCGTTACGGTGAAGACGGAGCACAAGGCGGTGCTCGACACTTGCCGTGAACTGGAGCGCCAGGGCTTCGAGGTCACGTACCTCGACGTCGGGAAGGATGGCTTGCTTGACCTTGACGCCCTGCGCGCGGCGCTGCGTCAGGACACCATCCTCGTATCCGTGATGATGGTCAACAACGAGATTGGCGTCATCCAGCCAGTGGCGCAGATCGGGGAGCTATGCCGGGCAAAGGGCATCCTCTTTCATTGCGACGCCGTGCAGGCCGCCGGGAAGATCCCCATCGATCTCGAGTCACTCAAGATCGACCTGCTCACCGTGACCGCACATAAGGTGTACGGGCCAAAAGGCATCGGGGCGCTCTACGTGCGGCGTAAGCCGCGGGTCCGCATCGAGGCGCAGATGCACGGCGGCGGGCATGAGCGGGGAATGCGATCCGGTACGCTGGCAACGCACCAGATCGTCGGCATGGGTGAGGCTTTCCGCATCGCCAGGCTGGAACTAGCCGACGAATCGCGCCGGGTTGCGGGCCTGCGGGACCAGCTGCTGGCCGGGCTCAGGCAACTCGACGAGGTCTATGTCAACGGCAGCATGGCGAACCGCATCCCCCACAACCTCAACGTCAGCTTTAACTTCGTTGAGGGGGAATCCCTGATCATGGGCATCAAGGGTGTGGCCGTGTCCTCCGGCTCGGCTTGCACATCCGCGTCGCTCGAGCCGTCCTTCGTGCTGCGCGCACTGGGGCGCAGCGATGAACTGGCGCACAGCTCGATTCGCTTCGCGCTTGGGCGGTACACGACCCAGGCGGAAGTGGAGCAAGTGATTCAGATGTTGCAGGCCACGGTCACCAAGCTGCGCCACCTCAGCCCGCTGTGGGACATGCATCGCGAAGGCATCGACATCGGCTCTATCAAGTGGGCGGCCCACTGACCACGGTAACCGCGCAGCGCCTTGGGGTGAACCGTCATGCTTTTTGCTGCCGCGCCAGCAGGTGCGCCAGATCGAGCGCGGCGCGATCCCCGTTGACAACAAGGCGATCCACCACCGAGCACAGCACCTTGAACTCAGTGCGGGTGACGCCCTCGAAGAGGACGTCATTGATGCGCTGCTGCACGGGAGTCAGCTCGTTCAGGAGCCTGGAGCCAGCCGCGGCCACGGTGAGCAGCATCTTGCGCTTGTCTTCGGGGTGGGCTTTCTTGTCGATCAGCCCGAGCTTCTTGAGCTTGCCGGTTTCGACGGTGACGAAGGGCCCGCTCAAATGAAGATGCTCCGCCAATTGGTTCACCGTCACTTCGCCCTGTTGCGAGAGATGTGCAATGGATCGTATCAAGGAATACTGGACGCCCGTCAGGCCGATCAGGCTGCCGAACCCGTCGCGCACGGAAAGCAGGCGGGCGGCGAACGGCAGCAGGCCGCTTACCAGGTGCCGGAATTCACTATCCGAGCCGTCGACCAGACAAGCCGGATGGGTGATCGTCAGCGCCTTGCCCTTCGTGTTGGTTACCATGCCTTGTTGACTCCCTTATCCCGATACACTGTTAATTACGCTGTTAGTTACTCAGCTAGTTGCGCTGCTAGTTACTCTGCTAGCTGCTGTATTAGCTAGCTAATTTAGCTTTTTGCAAAATACTACACACACATGGCATTGCGCTAGCTTTTGCGCAGATCCCGCGTCCTTCGCCCCCTACCCCCAAGACACATCCCGGAACGCCTCCACCAGAAAATCCACCAGCCGGCGCACCTTGAGCGGCAACTGCTTGCGTGTCGGATACACGGCGTAGACGCCGAACTCGATCGCGCGGAACTCGGGCATCAGCTCAACCAGGTCTCCGCGCCGCAGCTCGTCCTGCAGCATGAAGCTCGGCTGCAGCATGATGCCGCCATGTGCCAGCGCGATGGCGCGGCAGGTGTCGCCGTTGTTGGAGTACACCCGGGCGCGCGTGCTCACGCTGAGCTTGCCGTGCGGGCCATCGAACTGCCACTCGTCGCGGCCGGACCAGTTGGTATAGGCCAGCACGCGGTGCTCGGCCAGTTCATGCGGATGGGTTGGCGCGCCGTGCCGCGCCAGGTAGGTGGGCGATGCGCATAGCACCATGCGGGTGGCGACCAGCTTGCGGCTGATCAGCGCGGAGCTGGGCATGTCGCCGATGCGCACCGCCAGGTCGTAGCCTTCGTCGACGAGGTCCACCACGCGGTCGTTGAGGGTGATGTCCAGGTCGACCTGGGGATACGCCGCCATGAAAGTGCTCCAGAGCGGCGCGAGGTGCACGATGCCGAACGTGAGCGGCACGTTGATGCGGATCAGCCCGCTCGGCTCGTGCGTGCGGGACGTGATCTCGGATTCGGCATCGTCCAGCGCCGCCAGCACTTCCCGCGCGCGCTGGTAGAAGATGCGCCCTTCCTCGGTCAGCGACAGCCGGCGCGTGGTGCGCTGTAGCAGGCGCACGCCCAGGCGCTGTTCCAGCGCATCCACATGGCGCGAGACCGCGGCCTTGGACATGCGCAGGCCTTCGACCGCGCCGACGAAGCTGCCGGCGTCGACCACGGCAGTGAATACGGTCATTTCCAGGGCGCGGTCCATGGGATTGCCTCGCTTTCGGCTGATTGTCTCGATAATCGGGACTATATATCACGCGACCGGCAGTTTATCCGCACCGAATGAATCAATAGACTAGCAACATTCCATATGTCGTTGCAGGCTGCGGTTTTTGCCGTGGCCAACGGAGAATCGAGATGTCTACCGCACTTCCCGTCCTGTTTGTCTCCCATGGCGCGCCCACCTTCGCCATCGAGCCGGGCCTGGCCGGCCCGCAGCTCACCGCGCTGGGCCGCACGCTGCCGGCGCCCAAGGCCGTGCTGGTGGTTTCGCCGCACTGGGAAACACGCGGCGGTGTGCGCGTGACGGCAAGCGCGCAGCCCGAGACCATCCACGATTTCGGTGGTTTCCCGCGTGCCCTGTACGAGATCCTCTACCCGGCGGCCGGGCATCCGGCATTGGCCGGGCGCGCGGTGGCGCTGCTGGCACAGGCCGGGTTCAACGCCGGGCTGGATCCGCAGCGCGGGCTGGATCACGGCGCGTGGGTGCCGGTGCGCCACCTGTATCCCGATGCGCAGGTGCCGGTGTTCCAGGTGTCGCTGCCGCAGCCGCTGGACCCGGCCGGCGCGCTGGCGCTGGGCCGTGCGCTGGCGCCGCTGCGCGAGCAAGGCGTGCTGATCGTCGCCTCCGGCAGCATGACGCACAATCTTTATGAATTCCGCGGCCAGACCGGCGGCGATGCCCCGTACGTCGTGGCGTTCACGCAGTGGGTACGCGAGGCGGTGCGCAACGCCATGCGCACGGGTGACGTGCAGCCGCTGATCGATTACCGCCGGCTGGCCCCGGACGCGGCGCGCGCGCACCCGACCGACGAGCATTTCCTGCCGCTGCTGGTGGCCATCGGCGCGGCCGAGGCAGGCGAGCCGCTGGCGGTCATCGACGGCGGCATCACCTACGGCATCTTGTCGATGGAGTCGTATGTGATTGGCCAGGCCAAGGCAGAAGCCGCCCAGCCCGTTGCGGCCTGATCCCTATCCACAGCATCCCGAGGCGACATGAACACCACCCACACTGAAATCGGCCCGCTGACCGAAGACCCCGCAAGCGGCCTTCGCTATCGCTTGCGCAAGGCAGAAACGGCCACAGCGCCCGTCGCGCGGCTCCTGCTGCTGCACGGCGTGGGCAGCAACGAGACCAGCCTAGCGCCCGTGGCCACCCGTATCGACCCGCGCGTTGAAGTGCTGCTGGTGCAAGGCCCGCTCACCTTCGGGCCCGGCCAGCATGGCTTTTTCGAGGTCAGCTTCGCGGGTGGCGCGCCCGCCATCAACGCGGGCCAGGCGGAGCGCAGCCGCCAGCAACTGATTGCCTTCATCCGCGCCCTCCATGCGCAGGACGGGGCCCTGCCAGCGCGCACCGTCATCGCCGGCTTCAGCCAGGGCGGCATCCTCAGCGCCAGCGTTGGCCTGAGCGCGCCGGCCGACGTGGCCGGCTTTGCCGTGCTGAGCGGACGCATCCTGCCGGAGATCGAGCCGCAACTCGCCCCGCGCGAGGCGCTTGCCGGCCTGTCGGCGTTCATCGCGCATGGCGAGTTCGACAACAAGCTGCCCGTCGCGTGGGCCGAGCGCGCGGACCGGTGGCTGGATGCGCTGGGCGTGCCGCGCCAGTCGCGGCGCTACCCCATCGGCCATGAGCTGAATGCCGACGTGGTAGCAGATTTCCAGCAATGGCTGGCCGGCGTGCTTTTTCCTGTCTGATCGATAGCCTGAACAAAAACCCAATACCCGCCCCCCACCCGCATGTACAAGAAAGGCACCGCAGTAGAGATCCAGTTTTCCCCGAAACGCTTGAACGACGGCGCGGGCGATCCGTACTGGATCGACCTGACCACGGAAGAGGCGCAACGGCTGCTTGTGCAGTTGCAGGCGCGCTTGGCGCCCGGCGGCGAAGCCACGGCCGCACCGCTTGTCTTCAGCTTGGACGAGCCGGAACAAGAGAAGGCTGCCGGGCAGCCGGAAGCCCCCGCCGCGGCAAAAGCCACGTCCGCCGCCACCGACGAGTTCAAGCAATGGGTGTGCATCATCTGCGGCTGGGTCTACGACGAAGCCGCCGGCCTTCCCGAAGACGGCATCGCTCCCGGCACCCGCTGGGAGGATATCCCCGACGACTGGCGCTGCCCGCTGTGCGACGTGGGCAAGGAAGACTTTGCCATGGTGGAGTTCTGAGCGGGGCTGATCAATTTGGTTGTGCACGCAACCATTTTGGAGTATCTTGAACTGGTTGCGCACACAACCAGGAGACAAGACATGTACCAGCGCGAAGTCCACGCCGCATCCCTGCCGGTGCTGAATCCCGACGGCATGGATACGCCGCGCCAGGTTGTCATCGCCGGCGGCGGGCCGGTCGGGCTCGCTGCCGCGCTGGCCCTGGCCCGCCACGGCATTCCCAGCGTGGTGCTGGAGGCGGACGACGGCACCTGCGAAGGCAGCCGCGCCATCTGCATCTCCCGGCGCTCGCTGGAAATCCTCGACGCGCTCGGGGTTGCCGCCCCGGTGCTGGAGAAAGGCCTGGCATGGGCGGGGGGACGCAGCTACTACCGCAACGAGGAAGTGCTGCACTTCACCATGCCGCATGAGCCGGGCCAGGCCTTCCCGCCTATGGTCAACATCCAGCAGTACTACATCGAGCAATTCCTGCTCGACGCCATCGCGCGTTACCCTGGCCTGATCGAAGTCCGCTGGCAGAACCGCGTTACCGACGCCGCGCAGGACAGCAACGGCGTGACGCTGGCGGTGGCCGCGGGCGACCACGCCTACACGGTACGCGCGGACTGGCTGGTGGCGGCCGACGGCGGCCGCAGCGCCGTGCGCGATGCGCTAGGCCTGCCGCTGCGCGGCATGCAGTACGAGGGCCGCTACGTCATCGTGGATATCGCCATCGACGCCCCGCGCGAGGTCGAGCGGCTGGCGTGGTTCGATCCGCCATCCAACCCCGGCTCCACCATCCTGCTGCACCAGCAGCCGGACAAGGTATGGCGCATCGACTACCAGGTCGGCGAGCACGAGGATGCCGAGCAGGCGGTCAAGCCGGAAAACGTGCTGCCGCGCGTGGCGAGCCACCTCAAGATGATGGGCGTGAGCGCACGGTGGGAGCCGCTGTGGATCTCGATCTACAACGCAAAGTGCCTGACGCTGGATAGCTACGTGCACGGCCGCACGCTGTTTGCCGGCGACGCCGCGCACCTGGTGCCCATCTTTGGCGTGCGCGGCCTGAACAGCGGCTTCGACGACGCCTTCAATCTGGCCTGGAAGCTCGCCCTTGCCGTGCGCGGCAAGGCCTCTCCCGGCTTGCTGCCCTCCTACTCCACAGAACGCGTGGCGGCCGCGCGCGAGAACATGCGCTTCGGCGCGAAGAGCACGGAGTTCATGGCCCCGCCCTCGCCCGCCTTCGCCCTGATGCGTGAAGCCGTGCTGGGGCTATCGGCCGCGCACGCGGAGCTGCGCTCGCTGATCAACCCGCGCCAGACCAGTCCCACGGTGTTTGCCGACTCGCCAATTGCCGCGGCGGACGACCCCGGCTTCAAAGCCGGGCCAGCGCCGGGCGCCACGCTGCCGGACATGCCGCTGGTCGGCCCGGACGGCACGCCGACTTCGCTGGTCCGCTGCATCGGCACGGGCTTTACCGCCTTCTGCTTTGCCAGCGCCGGCCAGGACCTGGAGGACACCGTGCCCGGGATGCGCCAGCTTTGCGCCAGCGGCCTCGCACTGGATTGCCACTTGATCGCGGGCACGGCGCCTGCCGCGGGCAGTCTCAAAGACCCGCAAGATGCTGTGCGACGGGCGCTGGACGCGGTGGACGGTACGCTGTACCTGGTCCGCCCGGACGGCTACGTCAGCGGCCGCTGGAGACAAGCCCGCGCCAGCGATGTGCGGGCTGCCATCGCCCTTGCCATGCAGATCGATTGAAGCCGGAGAACAAAATGCAAACGACCATGAGCCCGACCGAGCTCGATGAGATCTACACGGCGATGTGCTACCGCATGACCGCGCTCGGCGAGCCCAACGCCTCGCTCTACCTGGCCCGGGTGGCGCTGCTGGCGCTCAGCCGCCATGCCGGCTTTGCCGATGCCACGCGATTGCTCGATGAGGTCTCGCAGAGCTTCGAGGAAACGGACAACATCCCGGAGCGCGCATCATGACGAGCCCCAAGCCCTCCCTCTCCGGGTTCGCCACCTACCGCCTGCACCGCATCGTCAAGCAGTTCGACCGCGGCATCGCGCAGGCGTACTCGGAAGCGCTGGACCTCTCGCTGAGCGAAGCCAGGACGCTCGCCGCCATCGGCGAGTTCGGCCCCTTCCTGATCATCGACCTGGCACGGTTCGCCAACCTGGACAAGAGCCAGGCCAGCCGCGCCGCCGATCACCTCATCAAGCAAGGCCTGGTCAAGCGCGAACCCTCGCCCACCGATGGCCGCGCGGTGCTGATCTCCTTGACCGCCGAGGCCAAGCCGCTGTACCAGAAGATCATGCGGATCGCCTCCAGCCGGCACGAGACGCTGATGTCCGCGCTTTCTCCCCAGGAGCGCGCGGTGATGGAGCTCGCGCTGGGTAAGCTGCTGACGCAGGTGGAGTCGATGCTGCAGGACGACGCACGGGCTATTGACGCTGGGTAGCGGCCACCGCGGAGGCAGGCGCGACGTTGCATGGTGTCTCCCGTTGACCGCCGGGCTGCGTGAAGTCCGCCCGGCATTATTTGATGCACAGCTAATTAACGATTGCAAGTTAATTGACAGCAAGACAAATAAGGAATTTCCACTACTGGGGAGAGCAACAGCCGGAGGCGGGAATGCGCAGGGTGCGGCGAGACGCAATGCGGCTCGCCGTCACGAAAGGCAGGCGGAACGAGGGCATCAGAATCAGGCTTTCCTGGCGCGGGGCTTGCGCGGCGCGGCGGCGCTGGGGCTGGCCACGGGGGCGGCGGCAAGGCCCGCGCCCCGCTTCCAGCCCTCGATGCCATCCAGCGTAATGCGCAGCCCTTCCTCGAACGCAATCTCCGAACTCAGGCGCGAGAATGACTTGCTGACAAATCGGGCGCCGGGATACTGCAGCGGCGACACGGCATCCAGCTTGCTCTCGATAAAACGCTGGTGGTGGACCGGCAACTGGCGGGAGGCTTCCGCCATGCTGGCGGACACAAGGTATTGCGCCAGCAGATGGTAGCCAAGCGCGACCTGGTCCGCATTGAATCCGCCCTGCATGAGGGCCGACGTCATCCGGTTGAAGAACTCCATCCCGTAGTCGGTCTCGCCCGGCTGCACGTCCTGGAACAGCCGGAAGCGGTTGTGCGAGGCCACATAGATGCTCACGCCGGGGTTTTCGATCGCCACCTGGAAGCTCAGCCGCGCGAAGGACTCCACGTCGTGGCGCCAGTCTCCGGTAAGCGACGAGAGCCGGGCCAGCCGCTGCCGGTAGTAGTCATTCAGCACGCCGGAAACCAGTTGATCCCGCCCGCCAAGGTAATAGTGGATCAGCCCGGGTGCCACGCCGAAATCCTTGGCCAGCTGGACCATGGAGATCTGGTCCAGCGGCATGGTCTTGGTCAGCTCGATGGCGCGCTGCAGGATGGCGAACCGGCTCAGCGTGGCCTCCGCGCCGATGGGCGAGTCCGTCTTGGGCGGACGGCCCCGGCGGCGCGGCGTGGCGGGAGGGCTTTCGGCTACGGTGGCGATTTTCTTGGCGGCTGGCATAGGTCGGTGGCAGATCGGTGCAGATGGCGCGGCTTGATAATTGCGCCAGTGCTAATTCTACCCGTCAACGGTCCCGGCCTGGCCCCAAGCCCGTGCTCATGCGCTGGCGGCTGCCGGTGCCACGGCCGGTAGATCGCCCGCACGCCGGTACCGGCCAAGGGAAAGCGTCAGCGCGCCGGCCAGCAGCAACATGCAGCACAGTACCAGCAGCGGCGCATCGTAGCTGCCGTGGCGGTCGAACCAGGCGCCAAGCCCGATCGGGCCGATCACCGCGCCAAATCCGTAGCCCGAGAACGCAATGCCAAACAAGGCGCCAAAGGATCGCAAGCCGAAGTAGGAACGCACCAGGTAGGAGATCAGATCACCCTCCGCGCCGATGGTGAGGCCGATCAGCGTGGTGGCGAGCAGCAATGCCTGGTAGTCATGCGCCGAGCGCAGCAGGAAGATGCCCAGCGCGCCACCGCCAAAGAACACGCAGGCGACGAACGGGGCGTGGATCCGGTCGATCAGCACCCCGGTCAGGATACGGCCGATCAGCAGGCCGATGCCCACCATCGAGGCGCTGCGCGCCGCATCCGCCGGGCTGAAGCCGCGGTCGGCGAACATCGCCGGCAGATGGGGACCTAGCGACAGCGTGGCGGAGGACGCCAGCACGAATACCGCCCAGATGGCCCACAGGCGATAGCTGCGCAGTGCTTCAACAAACGGGACGCCATCCACGGCCTGGCCACGAGCGGCGCCCTGCGCCCGTCCGGCCGTCTTGCGCTCACGCAACAGCGAGCATGCCAGCAAGGACAAGGCGATCGATCCCGCGCCGAGCACAACATAGGCAGTGCGCCAGCCGTATCCGGTCACAAGATACTGCGCCGTGGCGGGCATCAGCACGGTGCCCGCCCCCAGGCCGCACATGGCCACGCCAAGTGCGAGGCCAAGACGGCGGTCGAACCACTGCGGCAGCACGGCGAGATAGCCGAGCACCGACGTGGCCGCGCCGAACACGCCAACCACCACCGACAAGCCGACCCACATGGCCTTGCTGCCGTTCTGCAGCGCCATGCAGGCGGTGGCAATGCCGAAGACCACCGCGGACACGGCGATCACGCGCCGCACGCCATAGCGGTCCATCATGGTGCCCACGAGCGGGCTCACCACTGCCAGCCCGAACATCGAGGCCGCGTAGGACAGCGACGCCTCCGAGCGGCCCCAGCCGAACTCGGTGGCCAGCGGCCGCACGAACACGCCGGCGGTCGCGTTGAACAGCGGCGCATAGCCGGCCAGCATGCCGAGCGCCGCGCCTAGCACTACCGTGATATAGGTCCACCTTCCGGCGGGGCACGGTGCGCGATGGGCTTCCTGAATCATGTTGTCTCCTCGGGCGCTGATGGCCCTTTCGTTGCGCCTTCGTTGTGCTTTCGTTGCGCTCGTTGCCTACGCCAGCCCGGTCGTGCTGCCGAGATACGCGCCGGCACCCGGCGCCACCGCATCGAGGCCCAGGCGCCGCAGCATCTGCCGCGCCGTGCAGATGGCCGTCGAGGTGACAGGCACGCCCAGCGCCAGCTGCGCGCGCTCGATCGCGGTGAAAGACGGCATCTGCACGCACGCGGACAGCACCACCGTGTCCACGCCGACGGTGTCCAGGCGCTTCATGTCCTGCAGCAACTGCAGCGGGTCGCGCTCGCCGACTTCCAGGTTGTCGAGGATCGAGAAATTGATCGCATCCTTGACCTCGATGCCCTCGCTCTCGATGTATTCGACCACGGTGCGCGTCAGCGCGTCGCTGTAGGGCGCCATCAGCGAGATGCGCCTGGCGCCAAAGTCCTTCAGCTCCTCGACCAGCGCGCCAGCCGAGGTCATGATCGCGGGCCGGTAAGGCGCGTCGGCAATGGCCGCGTTCAGGTCTTCGATCACTTGCCGGTGGTAGCCACGGCCCATGCACATCGTGGCCACCAGGCAGGCGGTGCTCATCACGTCCACGCGCGCGTCGGCGAGTTCCAGCGCGCAGCGGCCCATGTCGCGGTTCATGCGCTCCAGTTCCTCCGCCACCACGCGGTGCATGCGCACGCGGCTTGAATGAAAGGAGAAACGCTCCGGCAGTTGCTGCATGCGCCCGGCGAAGACGGCCGGCACTTCGCGCTCCATGGTGATGTTGGAGCTGGGGACAATCTGGCCAATTCGGTAATTCATCTTGGGTTCGCTTTAGGTCTGAGGCTCGGTCCGGGCGGGGACGGTGGCCGGCTTGCGCAGAAAAACGCTGAGCGCGGCGCGCAGGGAATCCGGGATGGGCGTGCCCACGCGCGCGTCCAGCCGCACGCAGATCGGGGAGAACATGGCATCGAACACCGGCGCGCCGTCGGGGCGGCGGGCGATGCAGCGGATGTCATAGGCGCGCGTGCGGATGGCTTCGACAAAGCACTCGATGTCGATCACATCGTCCGGCCACAGCGTGCCGATGAACTCAAAGCGCATCGCCTTGCACGGCGTGCCCACGCCATGCGCCTCGCCCAGCCGCCCTGCTCCGCCGGCCATGTGGTCGGCAAACAGGCCGACCGCGCCCAGCAGGTAGTCGGTGAAGCGGCCGGTGTACACCACGCCGGCGGGATCACAATCGCCCCAGCGCACCGTACGGCGGACCACGAAGGGCTGCTCGCTGAGCACATACTCGGTGGCGCGCATCATGGCTGCGGTGTGGTGAGATCGGAGACGCCCGCGGCCGCCAGTTCGGCGATCAGGATGGGATACTGCTCGCGCAGCCGGATCACATCCACGCGACCGGTGCGGGTCATGAAGCGGTAGACGAACTCATGCGGCGTCGCCACGTTCATCCACTCGCGGATGCGCTCATACCAGTTGTACGAAGCCTCCGACGCTTGGATCAGCTTGGCCTTCTGCGGGCGGCGCACGTCGTCGTAGCGCTGCAGGGCCACCGGCACGTCATCGGGGAACGCCACGATGGCCTCGGCCAGCGCGATCGCGTCTTCCATGGCGATGCGGGTGCCCGAGCCGATCGAGAAGTGGGCGCTGGTCAGCGCATCGCCAATCAGCACCTGGTTGCCAACGTGCCAGGTCCGGTTGACCACGACCGGGAACTGGCGCCAGTTCGAGTGATTGGAGACCAGCTTGTAGCCACCCAGCTCCGCGGCGAACACCATCTCGAACAAGGCCTGGCGCGCCTCGTTGGACATCGCGTCCATGGCGAATTCCTGCCAGGTCTGGTGATCGCACTCGGCCACGAAGGTGCTCATGGAGTCCGAGTACGGGTAGTAGTGCGCTACAAAATAGCCACCCTTGTACTGCCGGAACACCAGGGCCGGGTTGGGGAACGCCTTCTCCACGCCGTACCAGGCAAAGTGGTTGGTCAGGTTGCGGCGCGTGGTGCCAAAGCCCTCCTCGTTGGACGCCCGCAGCAGCGAGTTGACGCCGTCCGCGCCCACGACCAGGTCGGCGTCGATGGCCGAGAAGTCGCTGATCCGCTGGTTGTACGTCACCCGCACACCCAGCTCGCGGGCTCGCGCCTGCAGCACCGACAGCAACTGGATGCGCGGAATCGCGCCGCCGCCCGCGCCGGGACGCTTCATGGTGATCGGGGCCTCATGGCTCACGATGGTGTGCTGGTCGCTGAAGCGCATCGCCTTGGCGAGTTCGTCAACCACTGCCGGCGAGGCAGCGCGCAGGTTGGACAGCCCGGTGTCGGCCAGCACCACGCCGAAGCCAAAGGTGGCGTTCTCCGGGTTTTGCTCGTAGATGTCGATCTCCACCGACGCCAGCCGCTCCTTGAGCAGGATGGAGAGGAAGAGCCCCGAGGGGCCGCCTCCGATGATGGCGACTTTCATGGCGGCCTTCATGGCGGCTTTCATTGCGCCTCCCCCGGGGAAATCACCAGCGCGTCCATGTCGAACTGGACGATGCGCCCGGCCAGGCCGCCGGTCAGCGCGCCGTACCAGACTGCCGGCTTGAAGCCGAGCGCCTTGCGCCGGAAGTGGATCTGCGGATTGCCGTCGATGCGCACATAGCCGTTTGGCAGCGGCGTGGTGGCATAGCCTTCGGTGGTGCGCGCCACGTCGATCAGCGCGGCGAATTCCGGCACGTCCAGCACATAGACCGATGCGCGGCCGGCCTGCTCCGGCGCCGTGCCGATCTGCGCGGCCTTGGCCTGCCAGACGGGTTCGATGGAAGTAAAGGCCGTGGCGGCGTCGGCGGCTTTCTCCAGCGCCATGGCGGCCTCGATGGTCAGCCTGGCGTCAAGCGCATCGGCCTCGCTGAACGGGCGCAGCTGCCAGGTGATCTCGATCGGATAGCCGTTGGGATCGTTGAAGTAGATCGACTCGATGACCTCGTGGCGGATCTGGTAGCGCACCGGAATGCCGACCGCCTCCACGCGCTGGCGCCATGCCAGCAGCTCCGCTTCGTCCCGCACGCGCCAGGCGGTGTGCGTGGCGCGGTCCTGGTAGTGCTCGCGTACCGCCAGCCAGTCCGGCCGCTCGGTGCCGATGTAGTAGAAGAAGGCAATGGTGCTGCTGTTGCCGCTGTCGAAGAAGAAGTGCAGGAAGTCCGCATGGTTGTCCGGGCCCCAGCCCTTGGCCGAAATGGCGTGGACCAGCGGCAGGCCGAGCAGGTCGCGGTAGAAATGCACGGTCTCGGCCAGCTTCCAGGTGGGACGCGCGGTGTGGTGCACGCCGTGCAGTTGCACGGACGGCACGCCGACAAGGTGTTTCGCTTCGGTCATTTCACTTCCCTTCGGTTACGGTGTTGCCGGCCGTCTCGGCCTCGAGCAACTGGATGATCTGCTGGCGCAGCAGCACCTTGCTGAGCTTGCCGGATGCGGTCAGCGGGAACTCTCGGATGACTTCCAGCCGTTCGGGCCACTTGAACTTGGCCAGCCCGGCTTCCTGCAGGTATTGGGTCAGTTGCGCCAACGTGAGATCGGTTGCCGGCGGCTCGGGAATGACGAAGGCGCACACGCGCTCGCCATAGACGCGATCCGGCATGCCCACCACGGCCGAGGCCAGCACGCCCGGGTGCAGGTTGATGACGTTTTCCAGTTCCTCGGCGTTGATCTTCTCACCGCCGCGGTCCACCACATCCTTGATGCGGCCGCAGAAAAAGTAGTAGCGCTTGCCATCCACCACGCGCGAGGTCATCAGGTCGCCGGAGCGGTAGAAGCCGTCCGCGGTAAAGCGGGTCACGTCTTCCTGCTCGGACTTGTAGTAGCCGCGGATGGTGTAAGGCCCGCGGAACAGGGCCTCGCCGGGCTCGCCGTCGGCCACGGGATCCTCCGTGCCGGGGTACACGAGCTTGACCTCGTCATGCGTGGACACCGGACTGCCGACGGAGGTGTCGCGGATCTCTTGCGGGTCGTGCTTGCGGGCGAACATGATCACGCCTTCGGTCATGCCGAAAATGTGGTGCGTGGGCGAGCCGGTCAGCCGCGTGAGGCCGGCGGCGTTCTTCGTCGCGATGAAATTCCTGCGCGAGCGTGCGCTGGCATCGGACTGCGCCAGCTCCGGCGCAATGCGCGTCAGGATCGGGCCCGCCACGCCGAACCAGGTAGGCTGGTAGTCGCGCACCAGGCCGCGCAGGTTCTCCTCGCTGAGATCCGGGGTGACCGTCAACGTGGCGCCGGTCAGCAGGAACGGCCCGAAGAAGCAGCCCATGTTGAGGTTGTGCATGTACGGCGTGGGGAAGAACAGCACGTCGTCCTTCGTATAGCCATTGCAAGCCGCCACCGCGCGCATGTTGTACAGGTATTCGTTCTGGAAGCGCGGGATGATCTTGGGCACGCCCGTGGTGCCGCCGGAGAGCTGGAACACGGCAGCCTGGAAGGGATGGGGCTTGACGCCCGCCAGGATCTCGCGCGCCCTGGCCAGCGGCATTTCCTCGATCAGGTCGGCCAGCAGCACCGCGCTGCCACGACGCTCGCCACGCGCCTGCAGGATGATGGAAAGGCTCGGCACTTCCGCCTGCATCTCCTGCGCAAAGGCCACGTCGTCGAACCTGGCATCGTCGCCCTGCACCACGTGCAGGCGCGCTTCGCAAAGATTGCCGAGATAGCCGATCTCCAGCTTGCGGAACGCCTGCAGCGAGCAAAGCGCAATGATGCCCGCCTTCAGGCAGCCAAAGAATGCCAGCAGCAGCTCGTTGCTGTTGCCGCACTGGAACACCGCGCGATCCAGCGGCCGCAGGCCCAGCGCCAGCAGCGCGGCGCCAAGGCGCTCGGTTTTCTCGTCCAGCTCGCGGTAGGTCAGCCGGCCCTCCGGGCCCACCAGCGCGAGCCGGTCCGCGTTGGCCTGGAACGACGCGCGAAATGCGCCGACCAAGGTTTCTTGTGTCAGCACGCCTTCGGCAACATAGCGCCGCAGCCGGTCTTCGTCGGGGTACCTAACGCCCGCCAGTAGCTCCGGGGGCCGTACCGATTGGGATTGCAACATGTCTGTCTACCCTTGCTTGTCTGTTTTTTTGCTGGCGCGCCGAACGTGGCCCGACGCGCCGGATGACTTGCCTTACACCATCAGCTCGCGCAGCCACTCGACGATGTGCGCCCCGGCGATACGCTGGCCCGGCTCTTCGTCGCGGCTCAATGCCATGCCATGGTGATTGCCGCGCACGCGGATATGGCGCTTTTCCGTGCTGCCGATCTGCTCGTAGACTGACTCGATATCGGCGGGGAACGTGCACTGGTCTCCGGTGTACTCCAGCAGCAGCGTGGGCTGGTGCACCGCGCCGATGGTCTTGTCCAGCGACGCATTGGAAGTCAGGCCCGACCAGGTCGACAGCCAGGATTCCGGTGTTACCACGCGGGCAAAGCCAACGCTGCCCCAGTTGGAGACAAAGGGATCCTCGCCCCACAGCGAGCCCGTCTTGCGGTCCGACGGGTCCAGCGTGATGTCCCAGGAGCGCAGGTCGGCGTCCGTGCGCCAGACGTGGAAGATAGGCGCATGCGCGGCCACGCGCCGGTCCAGATCGGTGCCGCCACCTGCCTTGATGCGCTGGCGGGCGTCTTGCTTGATGTGCAGCAACTGCCTGGCATGCTCGTCGATCCGCCTGACCCGCTCTTCCTGCGCGGCACGATAACGCGCGACAAAATCCGGCGCATAGCTGCCGCGCCCGCTGGCGGCGTCGAAGCCGTTTGCCGCGCAGAACGGGTCGAGCGAGGCATCGGTCTGCATCGGATCGTTCTCGTCGACAACGGAAGGATCGAGCCCGGCCATCAGCAGCTTGCCCTGCCCCGGATGCGGCGACACCAGGATCATGCCGTCGACGGTGGGCATCTGCAGCTCGGCCAGGTTGGTCGGCCGCCCGCCCGGGGTCCTGGCGATGCGCTGCGATGCCGGCGTGAGCGCCTGCTGGTTGTAGAAGGTGTAGAGCGATGCGCCGCCGGAGTTGCCCAGCAGCACGATGCGCTCAAAGCCCAGCTCGCGCAGGTGCGCCATGCCGGCCGCCACGTCGAACAGCGCGATCTCATGCTCCAGGCGCAGGTCGTTGCCGATCGAGCGGGGGCCCTGCACCCAGCAGGCGCAACCGGCGTCGAGGATGAACGGCACGAGGTAATGCGTGATCGCCATCTCGCGGGGGTGCATCACCGAGACGACGGTCTTTTCCTTGCCGGTCGCCGTGAAGAGAAAGCCGAGCGTGCGCTGGCCATCCGCGGTACCCAGCGCATACGGGACCATCTGGTAAGGGCGCGTCATCAGGCGCGCATCCCACGATGCGCCACGCATGCCTGCTGTTACCTGTGCCTTGATCTGCTCCATCACGGCGTCTCCTTTGATTAAATGCTACCGTCTCAATAATTTAGGCGTTATTTGATTGTATGTCAATTAATAGTAAACCTTGTCTCGCGCCAACACTGCACCCACCCCACGATGCGCGCAAAAAGAAAGCGGCTGCACCGTCAAGTCGATGGGCAGCCGCCAAGTGTCGGCGTTAGCCGCACAGGAAAGTGCCAGGTGAAAAGCGCGCTAGCCGCCGCTCAGAAGCTATGCCGCAGACCCACCACCGCGCCCAGCTGGTTGGCGCCAGGCACGATCGAGCCGTCGTAGCCGTTGGCACTGAGCGCGGACCCACCCTTGTTCTTCGTGTAGGAAGCCGTCAGGTAGGCGTCGGTGCGCTTGGAGAACCGATAGCCGGCCGACAGCACAAAGGAGATAGGATCCTTGGCCGAGGTGCGGTCATTGGTCTTGTACACGGCGCCGGTCAGCGCAACGGCTGGCGTCAGGTTCCAGTTCACGCCGGTCCACATCAGGTCCGTGCGCGACATCGACGCCAGCAACTGGCTCGCCAGCCGGCGGTAGCCCACGTAGACGCTGACCGCTTCCAGATCCACCGCGGCCGCGCCGACATAGCGCCGCTCGGTCTTGCCGGCCGTGGCCGCGCTGCTGCCATTGAGCTGGTCGTACGCGCCGCCCACGCGAAAACGGCCGCTCTGGTAGGTAAAGCCGGCGCTCATATCGCGCCCCACACGGCTGTTGCCCGGCACTTCCGAGCCATTGGCCACGGTGGAATCCACCCCGAAGCTGTACAGCGCCGCTACCGTCAGCCCGCCAAACTTGCCGGTGTACTTGGCCGCGTTGTCCACGCGTCCCGCCAGCCAGTTGTCGTGGCTGAACGACGAGTACTTCGGCGCGAAGAACATGGGATCGAACGCGATGATCAGGTCGAACATCAGGTTGTGATGCCGGCCCAGCGTGAACTGGCCATAGGTGCTGCTGTCGAGGCCGACATAGGCCTTGCGCCCAAAGATCCGGCCGCCCTGGGAGGACGATCCGGTATCGAGCACCATGCCGCCTTCGAGCACGAACACACCCTTGAGGCCGCCACCGAGATCCTCCACGCCACGCATGCCCCAGCGGCTGCCGGCAATATTGCCGGAGGTCATGCGCAAGAGGCTGTCGCCCTGCTTTGCCGCGTTCGGCACGCGGTTCAGGTATTCGATGCCCGCATCCACCACGCCATACATCGTGACGGACGATTGGGCTTGCGCTTGCCCGTGGGTCAGTGCCGCGAGTGTCGCCGCGGCCATGGCCAGTGCTTTGTTCATTACGTCTCCTTGATTGGGTCTTGTCCGCAAGCTGCGATCGGCCTGCGTCTGGTCGTGCGGTCTCCTGACAGGCAGCCTCGACGACGAATGCTCACCCAATCAATTGATATACACTCAATAAATACTATTGAGTTTTGATATGGTGTTAAATAATGGTTTTCCCGGTGCACGGCATGTCAGGCAGACGCTGCGCAAGCCTCGGGGCCGGCCTGCGCCTTCTCGCTCAAACGCTTGCTTCGCCATGCGCCGCTGGCATACTCGCCATGCGGGTTAGCGCACGTGCCCGCGCATGGCACGGGCTTAAGCTCATCGCGTCAGCCGTGCCACCTTTGTCAGCCCTGATTGAGAACAGACGACATGACCCTGTACTTGCTCTCGCTTTTTATCGGCATCGTGGCTGGCCTGCGCGCCATGACGGCACCCGCCGCCGTCAGCTGGGCGGTCCACGCAGGCTTGCTGGACCTGTCGGGCAGCTGGCTTGCCTTCATGGGCTATCGGTTCACGCCCTGGATCTTCAGCGTGCTGGCCGCGGTGGAACTCATCACCGACAAGCTGCCCGGCACGCCGAGCCGCAAGGTGCCGCAGCAGTTCAGCGCGCGCATCCTTTCGGGGGCGCTGTGCGGGGCCGCGATCGGGGCGGGTGGCGGCTTGCTGGTGGGAGGGGCCATTCTTGGCGCCGTGGGCGCCGTGATCGGCACGCTCGGCGGCGCGGCTGTGCGCGCGCGCCTTGCGGCGATATTTGGCAGGGACCGGCCGGCGGCGGTGATCGAAGACCTGGTTGCCGTCATCGGCGCGGCGGTCATGGTGCTGTCGCTGGCTTAGGCAGCGACGCCAGCCGGCCTATAAAGGATCGACCAGGCTGCGGATAATCTCCGCCAGGCGGGCCGCGCGTGCGCGCCCCTTCGCGTCCAGGCCAAGCGCGCCGCCCGCGGCCAGCGCCTGCAGGCCGAACGCGGCGTCGGTCATGTCGCGCCACGACGGGTGATCGGCGTGCATGGCCTCGAGCGCCTGCGCGCCGGCCGCCAGGCGCTGCGGGTCGGGCTGCAGCCCTGCCGCCAGGTCTTCCAGTACCGCCGCTGCGTCGAGCAAACCCTTGCGGTTCATATCGGCATCTCCCTCTCGAACTTGATGGCAAATGACCAGTCCCGCAGTGTTTTTTTTGCAGGCCGGACGATGGATTTCGCTGTCGTTGGCAACGCGCCAGGCGCGGCGCCAACCCAGGCGATATGCGCGGACTTTCACCTCTTATTCTCTCAATTGGACCCTGACCCACGCCGCTACGATCTCGAACGTGAAGAGTGAAGCACACGATCGGGATTACCCCCTGGTTCCCGGTCGGTGCGCACCTCTTCTGCGCGAAACGAGGGCAAGATCGGCGCACACAGCCGACAGATCAGCGATCGGGGTGAAGTCAGCATCTTAATGGCCCGTGGCCTCCCACGGCCGTCCCGGCGTACCCGTATCTACCCTCGTGTCGACAGCATCAAGGGCGACGCGACAGCCAGGCGACGGGCACCGGATTTCCTGCCCGGGAACCATCGGCTTGTCGCAATACAGCGCACGCCAATGGCGACGCCATCGATCAGTACTTCGCCCGAGGAAGCCCTGCGTGCCGGCCGTAGCATCCGCGCGCAACTGGCTCTCCTGACTAGCCGGGCCGCTTCGGCGGGCCGACCTCCTCCAACACGCAATTAAGGGATTGCAACCATGGCTATTTCCTCGATAGGTGTCGGGTCCAAGCTGGAACTGAGCACCTTGCTGGACAATCTGCAAAAGGCGGAAGAGACCAAGCTCACCGCCCTGACCAAGAAGGCCACCGTCCACACCACCAAGCTCTCCGCTTATGGTCTGCTGCAAGGGGCGCTGGCTTCGTTCCAGAATGCCGCCAGCGCGCTTGGCACGGCGAGCCTGTACAACAGCACCACCACCACGTCCAGCAGCACCAACGTGCTGGGCGTCGTGGCCGACAAGTCCGCGATGGCGGGCAGCTATGCGGTCAAGGTGACGCAACTGGCGCAATCGCAGACGCTGGTGTCCAACGGCATCACCGACAGCACGGGCCAGTTGCTGGGCAGCGCCAAGATCAAGATCGAGTTCGGGACCACTGAGGGCGCCGTCTTCACGCCCGGCACCGGCACGCCCGCCTCGATCAACATCAACGGCACCAACAACACGCTGACCGGCATCCGCGATGCAATCAACGCGTCCAATTCGGGCGTGACCGCCAGCATCGTCAACGATGGCGGCAGCACGCCGTACCGCATGGTGCTGACGTCCAACGCCACGGGCGCCAAGTCCAGCATGCGCATCTCGGTGGAAAGCAACGGCGCCGGCGACCCCAGCACCATTGCCGGCTTGCTGGCGTATGACCCGGCCGGCACCAAGGCGATGAAGCAGAACATCGAGGCCCTCGATGCCAAGCTGACCATCAACGGCATCGACGTGAGCAGCCCGACCAACTCGGTGCAAGGCGCCGCGCCGGGCCTGACGCTGAACCTGCTGAGCAAGGGCGACAGCACGGTGACCGCCGTCACCGACACCGCGACGATGGCTGGCGCCGTGCAGGGCTTTGTCACGGCCTACAACACGCTGCAGAGCACCGCCGCGAAGCTGTCCGCCTTCGACAAGTCCAACAAGGGCACCCAGTCTCCGCTGCTGGGCGACGCGACCCTGCGCACGATCCAGAACCAGTTGCGTTCCGTGTTCAACACGCCGCAAACCGGCGCCAGCGACTCCAGCCTGGTCAACCTGACCCAGATCGGGATCTCGTTCAAGGCCGACGGCTCCATGGGGCTCGACACTGCCAAGCTGAACAAGGCGCTCGCCAGCAACCGGACCGGCGTGGCGCAGCTGTTCAGCGGGGTCGACGGCAAGTCCGGCTATGGCAATCAGCTGGCGGAAATGGCGAAGTCGTTCAGCGCCACGAAGGGCGCGCTGACGACGGCCACCGAAGGCATCAACACCAACCTGAAGGACCTCGATAGCGCCTATACCCGCACCTCCGCGGGCATCGACGCCACGATGTCGCGCTATCGGGCGCAGTTCCAGCAGCTTGACCTGATGATCAACCGGCTGAACTCCACCGCCAGCTACCTCACGCAACAATTCGCGGCGATGAACAACACGTCCACGAAGTAGGCGGCACCATTGCCGTCCCGCCTGCGAGGGCGGGACGGCCCCGCGGGCGGCTTACCGTCTCGCTATCCCTCGGTGGCATAACCGTGCGATGCCGCTACACTGTCGCCTGATCCCAGCCAGTCCATCAGGAACCGCCCCACATGCGCGAACAAGAACAGAGCGGAAGCACCCCTCCTTTACGATCCCCCTCGCTGCGCCAAGCCGCAAGCATCCTGGTCGCGCGCGATGGCGCGGCCGGCATGGAAGTGCTGCTGGTGCGCCGCCCCGAGCGCAACGACGACCGCAGCAGCGGCGCCTTCGTCTTTCCCGGCGGCACGCTCGACCCTCAAGACAGAACCCTGCACGATGCCTGCGCCGGCCTGGACGATGCCGCGGCCAGCAAGCGTCTCAAGCTGCCTGACGGCGGCCTGGATTTCTACCTGGCAGCCGTGCGCGAGTGTTTCGAGGAAGCCGGCCTGCTGTTTGCGAGCGATGCCAGCGGCAAGCTGATCGCGCTGGACACGCTGGATGCCACGCAGCAGGCATGGCTGCGGCAATCCGCGCGGCGCGGCGGCCCGGGCATGGCGCAGCTCTGCGAGCGGCTTGGTGTGCGCCTGGCGGTGGACCGCCTGGCGTATCACAGCCACTGGCTGACGCCACCCGGCTTGCCCAAGCGCTTCGACACACGCTTTTTCGTGGCCGTGGCGCCCGCCGGCCAGTCCGCCACGCACGATGGCGACGAAGCCGTGGAGCATCTCTGGGTACGCCCGAGCGATGCCATCGATCCGGCGCGCGGCCTGAAGCTGGTGGCCGTGACGCGGCGCACGCTAGCCTCGATTGCCCGCTTCGACACCGCCCAGGCCTGCTTTGACCATGCGGCGCAGCTGCGCGACATTGCGCGCATCATGCCGCGCCTGGCCCAGGGCGGTGGCGGCCTGCGGCCCGTGCTGCCCTCTGAGCCTGCCTATGCCGAGATCGAGCGCATCGACCCGCAAGGCCAGGGCCATGCGCGCTATGAGCTGGCGACCGGCGCCGCGGTGCGGCTGTCCGAGCGCGTCTGGCGCGTCACCGCCGGCAATGGCAGCGTGATGACCGGGCCCGGCACCAACACGTACTTTGTGGGGGACCCCGCGCGCAACGAATGGGCCGTGATCGATCCGGGCCCCGACGACGAAGCCCATGTGGCCGCCGTGCTGGCGGCCGCACCCGGCCCGATCCGCTGGATCCTGGCCACCCACACCCATATCGACCACTCGCCGGCAACGCCCAGGCTCAAGGCCGCCACCGGCGCGCCGGTGCTGGGCCGCCCCGCGCCGCCAACGCCACGCCAGGACCAGACCTTCCAGCCCGAGCGCATCCTGGCGCACGGCGAGCGCCTGGCGCTGGGCGAAGGCTGCACGCTGCGCGTCGTTCACACGCCGGGACATGCATCCAATCATCTTTGCTTCCTGCTTGAGCAAGAAAAGACCTTGTTCACCGGCGACCACGTGATGCAGGGTTCCACCGTCGTCATCAATCCACCCGACGGCGACATGCACGCATACCTGGCCTCGCTGGCCGCGCTGCAGGACGAAGACCTGGAATGGCTCGCGCCCGGCCACGGCTTCCTGATGCCCCGGCCAGCCGATGCCATCCGCACCCTGATCCGCCATCGCATGCAGCGCGAGGCAAAGGTGCTCAACGCGCTGCGCGAGCTTGGCGAAACCGGCATCGATGCCTTGCTCCTGCGCGTCTACGACGACGTGCCGGAACGCATGCTCCCGGTGGCAAAGCGCTCGCTGCTGGCGCACCTGCTCAAGCTGGTGCAGGACGGCCGCGTGCAGGAGGTCGACGAGCAGTGGAAGATAGTGGAGAACGCAGCAGGCTGAAACGCCGCGGAATGCAAACAAAAAGCCGACCTCGATAGGTCGGCTCGGCTTGGCGACAAAGCCGGCTCGGCGTTGTCGTGCTCCCCTCTCCCGCGCGCGGGAGAGGGGCTGGGGGAGAGGGCGGGCGCTCGTTACGCCAGCGTGCTGGACAAAACCATTGGCTTCGCTTCCAGTGGCTCCTAGCCAAACCGCCCCGCT
>NZ_BAAILO010000432.1:30281-71319 GCF_054589115.1 Cupriavidus sp. 8B
AGGGGAGAGGGAGTAACTGCCGTCGTCATGGCGCGCGGCTTTGGCCCGTTCGGCGGCCTCGGCCGATGCTTTCAGGTTTGCTATATGTCTTACTCGGATACCGAAGCCATCAGCAGGTCCGCGGCGGACTCCAGCCGCTCGGGCGCCCCGAACAGCCGCGCCACGATCAAGCCGTTCTGCAGCGCGCCGTAGATCACCTGCGCCAGCGCGCGTGGCGTCACCGGATAGACCTTGCCGTACTCCTTCTGCGCGCGCTCGATCAACCCCATCAGCCAGTTCTCGTTCATGCGGTAGAACGCCTTGAGCTCGGCGTGGACCGATTCCGGCAGGCACAGCGTCTCGGTGGACAACATGCCCGCGAGGCAGATCTGGTCGCCGCAGGCCGCGGTACGCAGGAAGTTAAGGTAACCCTCGGCCTGCACGGCAGGGGCAAGCGAGGCGTCCACGCTGCGCAGCCGTTCGGAGATACGGGCGCTGTATTCCTTCACTGCCTCCAGCACCAGGTCGTCCTTGGCGGGGAAGTAATAGTGGATGCTCGACGTCTTCACGCCGACCAGCTCGGCCAGGTCGCGATAGCTGAAACCATTGAAACCGCGCCGGCGGATCAGCACCAGCGTGTGTTCGAGCAGTTGTTCGCGTACGGATTGCGTTTTCATAGCGCGATCTTATCTATCTATCGATAGATCCTCAAGCCAATTTCATGTGCAGTCGCAACAAGCCAGCTTAGTTGGGCCTAAGTTGCACCTTAGTTGCGCTTAAAAGGCCTTAAGTCGGCTCACGCCGGGAGCACTTGCGCCACCACGGTGACCACAGAGCCACTGGCAACGCATAGAACCACCCAGCCAGCCAGGATCAGGAAACCGTCCCGTAAATTCATGATGCACTCCCACTCTATTTCACTCTCACTCTGTTTCCCAAGCGCTATCGGGCATCCGGGCGGCGATCGCCGGGATGCCCTGGCAGCGCTCAGGCATTGGCGCCATCGCTGAACACGTCGAACTTGCCACGCGCGCCATCGGTGTAGGCGTCAACGCTGCGGGCCGGGCTAGCGGACACCCCGCTGCGGTCCAGGCCGGCCACGGTGCGGGCACCGTCCGTGAACGGGTCGAACTTGCCGGTGCGGGCGCCATCGGTATAAGCGTCAACGCTGCGGGCCGGGCTAGCCGACACCCCGGTACGGTCCAGGCCGGCCACGATGCGGGCACCGTCCGTGTACGGGTCGGCCTTGCCAACGCGCAAACCGTCGGCGTATGGGTCGAACTTGCCGGTGCGGGCGCCATCGGTATAAGCGTCGGGTGTGGTGGTGCGGAACACGTAGCCGTACTTGTCACCCGAGAACGTGCTGTCCTTCGGGCCCGAAGCCTGGGCGGTACCCGCCACGAAGGCGGCAGCAAGGGCGGCGGCGGTGATGAGGGTCTTGGCGAAGAGGTTCGAGGTCATGACGTTCTCCATTCACATTGAGGATCCGCGCTTCGGGCGGAATCGATTCGGTACGCTTTGGAACCCTTGCTTTGACTGGCTGTTATCTACCAGTAGATAGATAAGCTGGCCAAAAAAAACGGGGACTCCCCGGGTGCTGCGTTGGATCCTCTTTCCTGCTTCAGCTTTCCTTGCTGGGGCGGAGCAGCGGCTTCCATGTCGTGAATATTATCTACTGGTAGATAGATAGTCAAGGAGTTTTTCAGACCGGATGTCAAATGCCCATAATATGGCGTGAAGTGCACATTGACCAAGTGGAGACGCTCGAAGAAGAAACCGGAAAAACCGGAAAAAGCACCGGTCGTTGCCCATTTTTCACGCGCCGGGAAAGGACGCGGCTGAAAGGAAAAAACGCAACAAGGATTTACAACGTTTTACTACGGCCTCTGCGCATTCACTCCTAGGATGAACTGTGCGGGACGCGGCATAAGCAGGCGTGGGGCGAGTATTCATGCGCCCTGGCCTGCCTTCGCTTGCGTGCCCCGCTGGCCCCACCGAGGTTACCGCCCCAGTTTGTCTGGCGTGGCGCAGATGCCAGCTATTCCAGCCAGCCTGTGCCCATGCGTTCCCTGGCTGAGCCACAGGCGACCACCTCCTTACCACCGGAGCAAGAGATGCGCAGAGTACTCACGTTGACGTTACTTGTCGCCGCCGCAACGGCTTCAGGCTTGAGTTATGGCCAGCAAAAGAAGGTCGACCCATACACCGACGGTGCCAAGGCCGGCAAGGCAGATCCTTATACGGATGGCGCCAAGTCCGGCAAGTTCGACCCGTACACGGATGGCGCGAAGAAATCCACGCAAATGGACCTGAATGCCACGCAGGGCAAGCCCGATCCCTACACGGACGGAGCCAAGGTCGGCAAGACCGACCCCTATACGGAGGGGGCCAAGGCAGGCAAGGCAGATCCCTATACCGATGGCGCCAAGGCCGGCAAGGCCGACCCGTACACGGACGGCGCGAAATCGAAGTAGCGAGCAGCCGCTAGACGCGGCCACCCACGTCGTTGTCGCCGCTACGCGGCGATGCTGACCCCGGGGCAGAGCCCCGGCCCGGAGCCTTTTCAACGGCAAACCCGCGCGGCCCCTGCCTTGGCCGCGCGGGATACGCTTGCGTGCGCAAGCTAGTCATCCCCCTCCCCGTTAATCACGCCTAGCCGGCCAGGATCCGCTCCGGGTGCCGGCCGCTGGCGCCGAGCAACACGTCCGTGCCCCGCTGCGATGCTTCGCGCGCGCCGACGATCGCCCAGTAGAAGTTGTCGTCGGGCATACCCAGGCGGTAGCTTGCAAGCGGCACGTTCGGCACCCTGTAAAGAATGTAGATTCTGACCTTGAATTTATCTGACTTATCAGATACTATCCGGCCAGCAGACGGAAGACAGGAGCCAGCATGAAGCACTACACGAAAGAGACCTATAACCTGACGCAGAGCGTCGGGTTCTACCTCAACAGGGCCCGCAATCTTGTGCTGATGGAGATGGACGCCGCCCTGAAGGAACTTGATATCACCGCCCAGCAGATGGGCATCCTGCTGTCGCTGTCGCTCGGCACGGCCACCACCCCGTTCGAGCTGAGCAAGCTGCTGGTGATCGACACCGGCCTGATGACCCGCATCCTCGACAAGCTGGAGCGCAAGGGCCTGCTGACCCGCTCGCGCAGCGTGGATGACCGCCGCGTGGTGAACCTGAAGCTCACCGCCAAGGGCCACAGCGTTGCCAACCAGATTCCGGAGATTGCCCCGGAGGTGCTGAATGCGCGCCTCAAGGATTTCAGCAAAAGCGAGTTCGACGAATTGTTACGCCTGCTCGACAAATTCTCGGCCGCCTGAGCGCGCGTCTTTTTTTAACCATTTATCTGCAAATCAGAAAATGAAAACGCAGACTTCTCGAATGACCGGCCGCGCCCTGCGCTCCGCCAAGGTCCTGCCCCTGCTGCTCAGCGCCTGGCTGGCCGGTTGCGCCAACTACGCGGGCATCTCCAGCGACAAGCACGTCACCGCACCCACCGCGCTGGAAACCACCGCCAGCCTGCCCGCCGAGCAAGGGCACTGGCCCGCGGCCGACTGAGCCGCCCAGTTCGGCGACGCGCAGTTGCGTGCGCTGATTGCAGAAGCGCTCGAAGGCAGTCCGTCGATCGACATGGCCAAGGCACGCCTGGCCGCCGCCGCGGCCTACAGCGAAGGCGCCAATGCCAACACCTTGCCGCGCGTGGACGCCGGTTACACGCTGACCCGCCAGCAATACTCGGGCACCGCCCTCGCGCCCCCGCCCATCGCCGGCTCCTGGCAAACCGAAAACCGTGGCGTGATCAGCGCCAGCTATGAACTCGACCTGTGGGGCAAGAACCGCGAAGCCCTGGCCTCCTCGATTTCGGCACGCCGTGCCGCCGAGGCGGAATCGGAACAGGTCCGCCTGTCCGTCAGTTCGGCCGTGGCCCGCGCCTACAACGAACTGGCCCGCCTGTACGCCCTGCTCGACATCGCCCAGGACGAAGTCAGGCAGCGCACCGCGCTGGCCCGTATCACCCACGCCCGCGCCGCCTCCGGCCTGGACACCGAAGTGGAACAACGCACCGCCGACGCCAACCTCGACGCCAGCAACGCGGCGGTCACGGCGCTTAACGGCGCCGTCCTCAACACTCGCTACCAGTTGGGCGCCCTGCTCGGCCGCGGCCCGGACCGCGGGCTGGCCGTCGCGCGACCCACGCTGAGCCCCGGCGACGAAGTGCGCCTGCCAGACAACCTCCCGGCCGACCTGGTCTCGCGCCGCCCCGACATCGTCGCCGCGCAAGATCATGCCGCGCTCCGATGCGCGGGTGCTGGCGACCATGGCCTTTGCCGGCTTCGCCGCGGTGTTCTTCATGCGCTCGGGCTACACCACCACCGTCGACACCTGGACGCTGGTGCTGCCCACGCTGTTGCAAGGCATCCCGACCGCGCTGTTCTTCGTGCCGTTGACCGCCATCCTCCTGTACGGTCTGTCGCCCGACAAGATCCCTGCCGCCGCGGGCCTGTCGAACTTCGCTCGCGTGTTCACCGGCGCGGTAGGCACGTCGCTGGCCAGTACAGCCTGGAACGACCGCAACATCCTGCATCACTCGCAACTCGCTGAGCAGGCCAGCCAGCACAACCCGCTTTTCGTGCACTCGCTGGAAGCCTTGCAGGCCACGGCCGGCTTCAGCCATGACCAGGCGATGGCGTTCTTCGAGCGCAGCCTCACCACGCAAGCGACCATGCTCGGCTTGAACGATATCTTCTGGATCTCGGGCGTGATCTTCATCGTGATCATCCCGCTGATCTGGTTCACCAAGCCGGCCAAGGGCGGTAATGCTGCCGCCGCTGCGGCCGCGCACTGAAGGTGGCGGGAGCTTGAATGACCTGACCCGGCCCCGGGGCCGATCGACGGGAAGGACAAAGCGTCAGTGCGCAATGGCGCACAAGCAGCAAAGCCGGGCAGCGCCGCTGCACGCCGGCAGCACTGGTACTAGAATTCGATCCAATCCCCGCCACTTCAGGTAACCACCAACACAAGATCAAGAGATGGATATCCATGTGAGCATGCACGGCCGGCAGGGCCTGGCCGGCCAACTCTATCGCCAGTTGCGGGCGGGCATCGTCGACGGCCGGCTGGCGCCGGGCGAACGGCTGCCGTCGACCCGCGACCTCGCCACCCAGCTTGGCGTATCGCGCAAGACCACGCTCGACGTGTTCGAGCGGCTGATTGCCGAGGGCTATCTGCGCGCCCGCGCCGGCGACGGTACCTTCGTCGCCCACGAGATGACGGGCCTGGCGCCCTCGCCGTCGCCGCTGTCCCCCAGCCCCGGCGCCGGCTCGATCTGGGAGCACCTGCCCGACGTCTTGCCCAGGACCGCGCCCGGCGCCGCGCCCGCGTTCGACTTCGTAGGTGGCGTCACCGACAAGGGCTTGTTCCCGTTCGACAAATGGCGCAGCTGCGTGAGCCACGCGCTACGCGTGCAGGCCCGCGGGCTCGGCAGCTACCGCGACCCCGCCGGGGAGCAGGAGCTGCGGCTTGCCGTGTCGCGCTACCTGGCGTTCAGCCGTGCCGTGGTGAGCAACTGGCAGGACGTCATCATCACGCAGGGCGCGCAGCAGGCGATCGACCTGATGGCGCGGGTGGTCATCCGCCCGGGCGATGTGGTGGCGGTGGAGGATCCCGGCTATCCGCCCGCGCGCATTGCGTGCTCCGCGCTGGGCGCGCAACTGGCCTATGTCCCGGTGGACGCGCAGGGGCTGGTGGTGGACGCCCTGCCGGACAACGCGCGCATTGTCTACGTCACGCCGTCCCACCAGTTTCCGCTGGGCATGGCCATGAGCCTGGAGCGGCGCGTGGCGCTGCTCGAGTGGGCGCAACGCCGCGGCGCGCTGGTGCTGGAGGACGACTACGACGGCGAGTACCGCTTCATGGGCCGCCCGATGGAGTCGCTCAAGAGCCTGGACAAGACGGGGGTGGTGGCGTACGTGGGCACCTTCTCCAAGACGATCTTCCCGGAGCTGCGCATTGGCTACGTGATTCCTCCTGCGCCGCTGGGCACCGCCGTGCGCCGGGCCAAGCAGGTCGGCGACTGGCACAGCTGCACCATGACACAGACGGCGCTGGCCAAGTTCATGCTCGACGGCTACTTCGCCAAGCACCTGCGGCGCATGCACAAGGAATACGCCGCGCGCCGCGCCAAGCTGCTCGAGCACCTGGAAGGCCCGCTGAGCCAGTGGTTCACGGCCCACGCGCCGGCCGCGGGGATCCACATGGTGGCGCACCTCAAGATGCCGCTGGACGAACGGGCGCTGATCGCGCGCGCCGCTGCCGCTTCGATCGGTCTTTACGGCATCGCAGGCATGTATGGCGGGCAGCCCCCGGCGCCGGGGATCCTGTTTGGCTACGGTGGCATCAGCGTGGCGGACATCCACGCCGGCATGGAAAAGCTGGCCGGGGCGCTAGCGGCGGCCGGCTAGCGGACAGCTTCCCACTGGTTACCTCATATTAGAGAAAACTGGCTATTTTATATAACCAGTTGCCGTCCTAATCTTGTTCCTGTCGCGCCCCCACCCTGCGGCGCAAAGCACAAAAAACAGGAGCAAACCATGGAACAACGCCTCGACTTCTACAAAGCCAGCCCCGCCGCCATCAAGGCCCTGATCGGCGTGGAAGAACGCATCGGCAAGAGCGGCCTGGAACAGCCGCTGGTGGAGCTGGTGCGCCTGCGCGCCTCGCAGATCAACGGCTGCGCCTATTGCATCGACCTGCACACCACCGACGCGCGCAAGGGCGGCGAAGACGACCGCCGCCTGGCCACCCTGTCGGTCTGGCGCGAAACGCCCTTTTTCTCCGAACGCGAACGTGCCGCGCTGGCCTGGACGGAAGCCGTCACGCTGGTCGCCCAGGACCATGTGCCCGATGCCGCATGGGAAGCGGTCCGCCCCCACTTCGGCGACGCCGAACTGGTCGACCTGACCCTGCTGATCTCCGCGATCAATAGCTGGAACCGCTTCGCCATCTCGTTTCGCAAGACGCCGGCCTGAACCCGGGGAGACGAAAAACATGACCCATTCGAAGATTGGGCGGGCCGTGTCCCGCCTGGCGATTGCCAGCATGATGCCGGCCGTGCTGGCACTGCTGGGCCCGGGCACCGTGCTTGCCCATGCGCCGGACGGCCAGCCTGGCAAAGCCGAGGAAACCGTGCAGCCGCTGATGAAGCAGCCGATCAAGCTGCCGCTGCCCCAGTGAACTGGCGGCCAGCCCCGGCCGCAGCCGCAATCCCCCTGCCCGCCGTCCCCGCCGTCCCCTACCCGGGAGACCGGCGGAACGCGATGCCAAAGCGGTTGAGGCTATTGACCGCGGTGACCAGCAAGGTCAGGTCCACTATCTCCCGCTCCGAAAAAACCCGCCTCACCGCTTCCCACACGGCGTTCGGCACCCCCGTGCCGGCGATGTCCGTCACCGCCTCGGCCCACGCCAGTGCCGCCCGCTCGCGATCCGTGTAGAGCGTGGTCTCGCGCCAGACTTCCAGCATCTCCAGCCGCGCCGCCATCTCGCCGTCCTTGCGCGCCCGCGCCGAATGCAGGTCCACGCAGTACGGGCAGCCGTTGATCTGCGACACGCGCAGGCGCACAAGGTCCACCAGCGAATGCTCGAGCCGGTAGCGCTCGCTGCGTCTGTCGAGGCGAAGCAATAGTTCGGTGCTGAGCCGGTTGGCCCGGTGGCTGTCGAGCCGCAATGTCATGCCGATCTCCCCTGCCGGCCCGGCCGGACGGCAGGACCCATGCCACAGGCTAGAGCCGCCGACCGGTGCAAACAATAGCCATTTTTACGCCGATGCAGGTAGCCAGCGGCAGGAGGGGCTTACCGCTCGCCGGCGTCCTCGGATGCCGCCTGCGAAGCCCTGGCCTTGCGCGTCACGCTCCTGACCGGGATGCCGATCATGGTGGCCGCGCCGCCGTCGCCAAGCGCCCGGGTGAGCGCGGCGGGCTTCTCCACCAGATCCTGCAGGCTATATGCGTCCAGCACCTCGAAATAAGCCCGCAATGCCGCGGACAGCACGCCGCGCAAGCCGCACACACGGGTGATGATGCAGTGGTTGTCGTCGCCCTGGAAGCACTCCACCAGGTTGAAATCCGACTCCATGGCCCGGATCACCTCGCCCACATTGATCTCCGACGCCGGCCGGCCCAGCTCGATGCCGCCGGCGCGCCCGCGCACCGTATGCAGGAAACCCGCCTGGCCAAGCTTTTGCACGATCTTGATCAGGTGGTTCTTGGGAATGCCGAACGCATCCGCGATGCGCTGGATGGTGACCAGCTCGCCCGGATGGACCGCGACATAGATCAGGGTCCGCAGACTGTAGTCGGTGTAGTCGGTCAGTCTCATGGAAAAGTCCGGTTCGCGGCGGTGATGTATGGGGCGGCCAGGATGGGGTTCCGGCGGGCATTGCGCCTTACTGTGAAGGCCGTCGCAGTCTAACATGGACTCCCGATGCATCTTTGCGCGCCGCCGCAAATTTTATGTTGCATTGAAAATGCATGTTTAATAAAATGGGCGCCAAGGCGTCGCCACCCGGCCGCATCCACACTGCACCAAGATTGCACCTGGACCGCGCGCCGCAACCGCACCAAGGTGCGGCGTCTTTTATCTTTTTTGTTGCATTATTTGTACATCTTTGGAGGTTGCCGTGCTGTCTGAACAATCGAGACCCCTGATCGACGCAAGCGTCCCCGTGCTGCGCGAACATGGCCTGGCCATTACCCAGGCCTTCTATCGCAACATGTTTGCCGATCGGCCCGAGCTGACCAATCTGTTCAACATGGGCAACCAGGCCAACGGCTCGCAGCAGCAGTCGCTCGCCTCCGCGGTGTTCGCCTACGCGGCCAACTATGGCGACAACAGCGCCCTGGCCCCGGTCGTCAGCCGCATCGTGCACAAGCACGCGTCGGTCGGCATCAAGCCCAGCCACTACGCCATCGTCGCCCGCCACCTGCTCGGTGCCATCGGCGAAGTGCTTGGCGACGCCGCCACCCCGGCGCTGGTCGCCGCATGGGACGAAGCCTACTGGCTGCTCGCCGCCGAACTGATCGCCGCGGAATCCCGCCTCTACGAGCGCGCGCAGACCGGCCCCGATCACCGCCAGCCCGTGCGCATCGTCGAGCGCGAAGCGCAAAGCGCCGACATCACCGCCTTCACGCTCGAAGCCATCGGCGGCACCACGCTGGCCGACTTCCTGCCCGGCCAGTACATCTCGGTCGTGGTGGAACTCACGCCCGGCGCCTTCCAGCAACGCCAGTACAGTTTGTCCGACGCACCCAACGGCAGCACCTGGCGCATCTCGGTCAAGCGCGATCGCGGCAATGGCGAGGACCTGCCCGCCGGCGCAGTCTCGAACTGGCTGCACGAAAACGCCCGCGAAGGCGACGTGCTGATGGTCAGCCAGCCCTTCGGCGACTTCGCCCCGCGCATCGAGCCCAGCACGCCCATCGTGCTGCTCTCGGCGGGCGTCGGCGTCACGCCCATGATCTGCGCGCTGAACGCCGTCGCGCAGCGCAACCCTTCACGCAAGGTCGTGTTCGGCCACGCCGCGCGCATGGTCTCGCACGTGGCGCACCTGAAGGACATCAAGCATGCCGCCCGCAACCTGCCCAGGCTGCGCACGCACTTCTTCCTGGAGTCCGCAGAGCCGGCGGAATTCCTGGCGCAACCCGCCCTGCCCGGCCGCATGGATATCGACGTGATCCTGGCCGACGACGATCTTGCCGATGCGGACTTCTACCTGTGCGGGCCGCTGCCGTTCATGCAGGCACAGCGGGCGGCGCTGCACGCGCGTGGGGTAAAGGCGGAACGGGTGCACCGGGAGGTGTTTGGGCCGGATTTGCTGGATGGATTGGTGTAACGCCAAAAGCGCACGGCCGGCAGGCGCCGGCCCTCACAACCTCAGGAAGCCAGCCCTTGCTGCCGCGGGAACCGCAGCGCAAACCGCACCAGCCCGGGCGTTGGGCAGCTGGCCTCCACGCCGCCGCCATGCAGCGCCATGATGGCCTTCACGATGGCCAGCCCCAGGCCATTGGATTCGGTGACCCGGCTGCGTGCGGCGTCGCCGCGATAAAAGCGGTCGAACAGCCGGTCCAGCTGGCCCTGTGGAATGGCTTCGCCCTGGTTCTCCACCGAGATGACGACCCCATCAGGCTGCTCGGTGCCGCTGAGCCGCACCACGCTGCCCGGCGCGCCATACCGCACGGCGTTGACCACGAGGTTGTTGATGGCGCGGCGGCACAGCAGCGGATTGGCCCAGAGCGTGCCGAGCGCCTCCACCTCGAATGTCATCGCCTTCTCGTCCGCCGGCCCTTCGAAATACTCGGCGATCTTGTTGAGCTCATCGGGCAGCGACACCTGGGCGCGCTCGATGACCAGGCCGGCGTGGTCGGCCTGCGCCAGGAACAGGATGTTCTCGGCGATATGGCCGAGCCGGTTCAGCTCCTCCAGGTTGGACTCGAGGACTTCCTGGTACTCCTCGGGATGGCGCGACTGGCTCAACGTCACCTGGGTCTGGCCGATCAGCGCGCCCACGGGCGTGCGGATCTCGTGGGCGAGGTCGGCGGAGAACTGGGATAGCCGCTCGTAGCCATCGGCCAGGCGGTCCAGCATGGCGTTGAATGCGCCGACGAGGCTGCGCAGCTCGGCCGGAGCATCCCGCTCGTCAAGGCGCACCGCGAGGCTGGCGGGGCTGATCTCGGCGGCGCGCGCGGCGATGCTGCCAACCGGCTTGAGTCCGCGCCGGATGGCGAAGAACGCGAGCGCGGTCGCCGCCAGCATGCCGACCAGCGCGGCCAGCACCACGCGGTCGCGGTAGGCGGCGAGCATCTGCACTTCGTTGCTCATCGGATGCGCGGCGATCACCTCGACCACGCTGCCGTCCTCATTGGAGCGCGCCATCGCGGCCGCCCAGTGCACCGGCACGCCGTTGTCCAGCCGGGTGCGCAGGATGCTGGCCGCGGTCGGGCCGGCGCCATCGCCCGGCGCCCAGGCGCCGAGCTTTGCCGGCACCGGCAGGTTGTCCGGGTTGACGTGGATAAACGGCGGTTCTCCCGGCTTGCGGAAGATCAGCACGTCGCGCTCGGCGCCAAGCATGGATTCGAACAGCAAGGGCCGGTCCTTGAGCTCGCCGACCGTGTACACATCGCTGGCCAGCCGGCGGAAATGCGCCACGCGCCCGATCAGCTGCAGATCGGCACGGGCTTCCATCGAGGTCTTGGCGGACTGGTAGAAATACATGCCCAGCGCACCGATCACCACGCAGGCAATCGCCGCGAACGACAATGTGGTGCGCGCGGTCAGCGAGCGCGAGGACCAGGCTTTCACGCGCCCTCGCCAAAGGTATAGCCGATGCTGCGCACCGTATGGATGAGCTTCTTGTCGAAGGGCAGATCGACCTTGGCGCGCAGCCGCTTGATGGCCACGTCGACGACATTGGTGTCGCTGTCGAAGTTCATGTCCCACACCTCGGCGGCAATCAGCGTGCGCGACAGCGCCTCGCCCTGGCGCTTGACCAGCAGGTGCAGCAGCAGGAATTCCTTGTTGGTCAGCACGATCTCCACGCCCTGGCGCGTCACTTTGCGGCGCAGCACGTCGAGCTTGAGGTCGGCGAACTCGAACAGCTCCGCCTCGCGCACCACGCCGCGCCGCAGCAGCGTGCGGATGCGCAGCACCAGCTCGATGAACGAGAACGGCTTGACCAGGTAATCGTCGGCACCGAGCTCAAGCCCGTGGATGCGGTCGTTGACGTGGTCGCGCGCGGTCAGGAAGATCACCGGCAGGTCGCGCCGCGCGCGCAGCGTGCGCATGATTTCCCAGCCGTCGATGCCGGGCAGCATCACGTCGAGCACGACGAGGTCGTAGGAATGCTCCAGCGCCATGTGCAGGCCGTCCGTGCCGGTACGCGCGAGATCCACGGCGTAGCCGCTTTCGCGCAACCCCTTCTTGAGGTAATCGCCAGTCTTGGGGTCGTCTTCGATGACGAGGATGCTCATGATGCGCAATGCCATTCAACGGTATGCTGCCATTCTAGCGGCGGCCGGAGCCGCGGTTTATGACATTTTGGTCATCAAAAAGTCACTCGGGCGACCTGCCCACTACCCTAACCTACGTAGCACTTTCCACGCACCAGGAGTTCCAGGATGAAGATCGTTTCGAGCAGTTTGACGCGTACCTTGGTTGCCCCGGCGCTGCTTGCCGGCGCCATGTTTGCCGCAGCCCCCGCGGTGCTGGCCCAGCCCGCTCCCCCCGCCGCTCCCGCCGCCACGCCCATCGGCGTGCGCGGCACCGTGACCGCCTTCGCCGGCGACACGCTGAAGGTGCGCACGCGCTCGGGACAGGACCTGGAAGTGGGCCTGACCAAGGACACGGCGGTGCGCGCGGTGACGCTGTCCAAGGTCGATGAGATCAAGGCCGGCAGCTACATTGGCTCGGCCGCCGTGCCGCAGGCGGACGGCTCGCTCAAGGCGCTCGAGGTGCACGTGTTCCCGCCCAGCATGCGCGGCAGCGGCGAAGGCCACCGAGCGTGGGATCTCGGCAAGAACAGCAGCATGACCAACGGCACCGTGGGCAACGTGGTGGTCAGCAACGGCCGCACCATCACCGTGAAGTACCCCGACGGCGAGAAGCGCATCGTGATCCCCAACGACGTGCCCATCGTCAACCTGGAACCCGGCGACCGCTCCTTGCTGGTTCCCGGCGCGCACATCGTGCTGTTTGCCAGCAAGGGCGCCGACGGTGCGCTGACCGCGCGTTTCATCTCCGCGGGCAAGGGCGGCGTCGTCCCGCCGATGTAAGGCCTGCTAGCCATGCGCAAGCTACCCTCCTCCAAACCCGCGCGGCGCGCCATCGTCCACCCGCTGGTGGTACGCGCCACGCACTGGGTCAACGCCTTCGCCATGACCTGCATGGTGATGAGCGGCTGGGCGATCTACAACGCCTCGCCGCTGTTTGCCTTCAAGTTTCCGGCATGGGCGACCGTGGGCGGCTGGCTGGGTGGCTCGATCGCATGGCATTTGGCGGCCATGTGGCTGCTGTTTGCAAATGGCCTCGTCTACCTGGTTTATGGACTCGCCACGCGGCATTTCCGGCGCCACTTCCTGCCGCTTGGCGCGCGCGGCGTCTTGCGTGATGCATTACTGGCCATCCGCCTGCGCCTGCCGCATCGGCCCGGTGCCTACAACGCGGTGCAGCGGATGATGTATGTGGGCGTGCTGCTGCTGGGCGTGCTGGTGGTGGCGTCCGGGCTGGCCATCTGGAAGCCCGTCCAGCTGGACTGGCTGGCGGCGCTGTTTGGCGGGTTCGACACGGCGCGCCATGTGCATTTCTTCGCCATGGCGGGAATCGTCGGCTTTGTGGTGGTTCACCTGGCGCTGGTCATCCTGGTGCCGGCCACCTTGTTGCCAATGCTGACCGGACGCGCCGGGCGCGCTGGCCATGGAGATGTCAAAGCATGAGCGCCCCCAACGATGACAAGCGGATCGTCATGCCGGCCTCGGAACCCCTGCGCGCGGCCGATTTCAAACCCCAGCTCGCGCAGCTCCAGCGGCGCTTGTTCCTGCGCTCTTCGCTATCGCTAGGCGCCCTGTCCATGCTGGCGGGCTGCACCTTGCAGGATGGCGATGCCGTGGACAAGGTGCTGTGGTCCATGTCGCGCTGGAACGATCGCGTGCAGGCCTGGCTGTTCAACCGTAACCGGCTCGCCCCCACCTATGCGCGCAGCCAGATCACGCAGCCCTTCCCGTTCAACGCCTTCTATCCCGAGTACGACGTACCCGAGGTCGACGGCACCGACTACCGCCTCGAAGTTTCCGGGCTGGTTGCCGACAAGCGCGCATGGAGCCTGGCGCAACTGCGCGCGCTGCCGCAGGCGGGGCAGATCACGCGGCATATCTGCATCGAAGGCTGGAGCGCGGTCGGCGAATGGCGCGGCGTGCCACTGCGCACCTTCCTGGAGCGCATCGGCGCGGACACCACCGCCCGCTATATCGGCTTCAAATGCGCGGACCGCTACTACTCCAGCCTCGACATGGAAACCGCGCTGCACCCGCAGACCATGCTGGCGCTGGATTTTGGCAGCGAGCCGCTGCCCGCCAAGTATGGCTACCCGCTCAAGCTACGGGTGCCGACCAAGCTAGGCTTCAAGAACCCCAAGCATATCGCCGCGCTCTTCGTGACCAACGAGAATCCGGGCGGTTATTGGGAAGACCAGGGCTACAACTGGTTCAGCGGGCTGTAGGACAATAAAGCACCGCCGCCGGCAAGTGACGAACTCCGGGTGATGCACTGTATGCCGGGCACCAAACACGGTGTCTGGTGTGCGCGTTGCCACACTCACGAAGGGCGCCAAGCATTCCCACCGTCGCCACACATAGGTAATATCAAGGCCATGCGCGCCGCCCACCCTGGCCGGTGCGCAGTCTGGATAGCGCAAGCCCGCCTGATCTCCCGCCGCGGGCACCAGCACGCGAACGAGGGAGACCATGGCTCCATTGGCTTCATTGGCATCATTGGCATCGGGCGGCAGCCCCTACCGGCAACTCTGGCACCTCACCTCGGAAGGATGGGGCTACTGCGCGCTCGGCACCTTCAGCCACGACGGCCTGCCCCCGGAGTGGCGCGCCGTACTGCCCATGCTGCCGCTGCGCGACCGCTACTCTCCCGTGAAAGCCGCGCGCATGGTGCTGGTCACCATGCAGATCCGCGGCGCGGCGCCTGCATCGGCAAAGCAGTCCGATCCGCAGCGGCCGTTGTATTACGTTTATCAGGCTTGGAGTACGCAGTTGGTGGCTTGAGCGGCTCCTTCAGCGCGGGACCGGCAATGGCGTGTCAGCGTTCGCGCTCCCCTCTCCCCATGAGGGGAGAGGGAGTAACAGCCGTCGTCATGGCACGCGGCTTGGCCCGTTCCCCGGCTTCGGCAAATGCCCCGGTCAGCAAAGACAAAAGCCCGCTTGCGGGCTTTTGTCTTTCTACAGCGTGAAGAACAGCAAGCCGTTCAACCCACCCATTTCCGCGCATTGCGGAACATGCGCATCCACGGGCTGCCGCCATCTTCCACCTGCTTCCAGGCGTCCGGCGCCCAGCTCATGGTGGCGGTGCGGAACACGCGTTCCGGGTGCGGCATCAGCACGGTGAAGCGGCCGTCGGTGGTGGTCACCGAGGTGATGCCGTCCGGCGAGCCGTTCGGGTTCAGCGGGTAGGTTTGCGTCGGCGCGCCGCGGTTGTCCACGAAGCGCAGCGCCACCTGGGCCTGGCTCTTGTCGCCTTGCTGCGAGAAGTCGGCGAAGCCTTCGCCGTGCGCCACCACGATGGGGATGCGGCTGCCTTCCATGCCGGCGAAGAAGATCGACGGCGAGGATTGCACTTCCACGGTGACGTAGCGCGCTTCGTACTGCTCGGACTGGTTGCGGGTGAACTTGGGCCATGCGCCCGCGCCCGGGATGATCGGGGCGAGGTTGCTCATCATCTGGCAGCCGTTGCACACGCCCAGCGCGAAGGTGTCCTGGCGGTTGAAGAAGGCCGCGAACTGCTCGGCCATCTGCGCGTTGAACAGGATGGTCTTGGCCCAGCCTTCGCCGGCGCCCAGCACATCGCCGTAGCTGAAGCCGCCGCAGGCGACAAAGCCGGAGAAGTCGGCCAGGTTGGCGCGCCCGGCGATCAGGTCGCTCATGTGGACGTCGTGCGTGTCGAAGCCCGCGCGGTCCATGCTGTACGCCATTTCGATCTGCGAGTTGACGCCCTGCTCGCGCAGGATCGCCACGCGCGGACGCGCGCCGGTGGCCACGAACGGCGCGGCGATGTCTTCTGCCGGATCGAAGGTCAGCACCGGCGAGATGCCCGGGTCCGCCGCGTCGAGCACGCGGTCGTATTCGCTGTCGGCGCAGGCCGGGTTGTCGCGCAGGCGCGCGATGCGCCAGCTGACTTCGCTCCAGGTGCGCTGCAGCTCGCCGCGCGCGGCGCCGAAGACCTTCTTGGCGTCGCGGAAGATCTCGATCTGGTCGGTGGCGTTGGGCTTGCCGACCACGTGGCTGCAGGCCGACAGGCCAACCTCGCGCAGCACGGCGAACACGGCGTCGCGCTCTTCCAGGCGGACCTGGATGACCGCGCCGAGCTCTTCCGAGAACAGCGCGCGCAGGGTCTGGTCGTCGCGGCGGCCGGAGATTTGCTGGGTCCAGTTCTTGGCGTCGCCGAAGTCCTGTTCCTGCACCGGGTCCAGCGCCAGCATGTCGACGTTGAGCGACAGGCCGCAATGGCCGGCAAAGGCCATCTCGGCCAGCGCTGCCATGAAGCCGCCGTCGGAGCGGTCGTGGTAGGCCAGCAGCTTGCCGTCGCGGTTCAGGCGCTGGATCACGTTGAAGAAGTTCTTCAGGTCCTCGGCGCTGTCCACGTCCGGCGTGGTGTCGCCCACCTGCTGCGTCACCTGGGCCAGGATGCTGCCGCCGAGGCGGTTCTTGCCGCGGCCGAGGTCGATGGCGATCAGCACGCTGTCGCCCGCATCGGTGCGCAGTTGCGGGGTCAGGGTGCGGTCGGTGTCATCCACGGCGGCAAACGCCGAGATGATCAGCGAGACCGGCGCGACCACTTCCTTGTCGACGCCGTTGTCCTGCCACTTGGTGCGCATCGACAGCGAATCCTTGCCCACCGGGATGCTGATGCCGAGCTCCGGGCACAATTCCATGCCAACCGCGTGCACGGTGTCGTACAGCTTGGCGTCCTCGCCTTCCACGCCGCAGGCGGCCATCCAGTTGGCGGACAGCTTGACCTTGCCCAGGTCCTTGACCGGCGCGGCGGCCAGGTTGGTCAGCGCCTCGCCGATGGCCATGCGGCCGGACGCGGGGGCGTTGATCACGGCCAGCGGCGTGCGCTCGCCCATGGTCATGGCTTCGCCGGCGCGGCCCTTGTAGTCGAGCGTGGTCACGGCCACGTCGGCCACCGGCACCTGCCAGGGGCCGACCATCTGGTCGCGCGCGTTCATGCCGCCGACGGTGCGGTCGCCGATGGTGATCAGGAAGGACTTGCTGGCTACGGTCGGGTGGCGCAGCACGTCACGCACGGCCTTGTCCAGCGCGATGCCGGTCACGTCCACCGGGGGCAGGCTTTGCTCGACATGCTTGACGTCGCGGTGCATGCGCGGCGGCTTGCCCAGCAGCACGTCCATCGGCATGTTCACGGCATAGTGTTCCTTGAGCGCCGCGTCGACGTGCGCTTCAACCAGTTGCAGCTGCTGCTCTTCGGTGGCGATGCCCACCACGGCAAACGGCGAACGCTCGCGCTGGCACATGGTCTGGAACAGCGGGAAGGATTCCGGCGCCACCGCCATCACATAGCGTTCCTGCGACTCGTTGCACCAGATCTCGGCCGGGCTCATGCCCGACTCTTCCAGGTGCACCTGGCGCAGGTCGAAGCGCGCGCCGCGGCCCGCGCCGTCCACCAGTTCGGGGAAGGCATTGGAGATGCCGCCCGCGCCCACGTCGTGGATCGACAGGATGGGGTTGTCGTCGCCGAGCTGCCAGCAGGCGTTGATGACTTCCTGCGCGCGCCGCTCCATTTCCGGGTTGCCGCGCTGGACCGAATCGAAGTCCAGGTCGGCGGTATTGGTGCCGGTCGCCATCGAGCTGGCGGCGCTGCCGCCCATGCCGATGCGCATGCCCGGGCCGCCCAGCTGGATCAGCAGGGAGCCTGCCGGCAGCGCCTTCTTGTGCGTGTGGCCGGCGTCGATGTTGCCGATGCCGCCGGCGATCATGATCGGCTTGTGATAGCCGCGCACGGTGCCGCCCACGTTTTGCTCGTAGACGCGGAAGTAACCGCCCAGGATGGCGCGGCCGAATTCATTGTTGAACGCGGCGCCGCCGAGCGGGCCTTCGGTCATGATCTGCAGCGGCGAGGCGATGCGGTCCGGCTTGCCGGTCACGCTGGCCTTGTCGTCCGGGTTGCGGTGCGCCACCGGCTGGGCGGCGTCGCGCGCGTTCTCCCAGCCTTCGACGGCGTCGGGCAGCATCAGGTTGGAGACCGTGAAGCCGGTCAGGCCAGCCTTGGGCTTGCCGCCACGGCCGGTGGCGCCTTCGTCGCGGATTTCACCGCCGGCGCCGGTGGAGGCACCGGGGAACGGCGAGATGGCGGTCGGGTGGTTATGCGTCTCCACCTTCATCAGCGTGTGGGTCAACGCCTCATGGCGGCCGTACTTCTGCTCGGTGCCGCGCGGGAACCAGCGCTCGGCCACGTCGCCTTCCATCACCGCGGAGTTGTCCGAGTACGCCACGATCGACCCTTGCGGGTTCAACTGGTGCGTATTGCGGATCATGGCGAACAGGGACTTGTCCTGCTGCACGCCGTCGATGGTCCAGGTGGCGTTGAAGATCTTGTGGCGGCAGTGCTCGCTGTTGGCCTGCGCGAACATCATCAGTTCGACGTCGGTCGGGTTGCGCTCCAGCTTGGCGTAGGCGTCGACCAGGTAGTCGATCTCGTCTTCCGACAGCGCCAGGCCCATCTCGGTATTGGCTTGCGCCAGCGCGGCGCGGCCACCGGAGATGTCGATGAAGCGCAGCGGCTTGGCCGGCAGTTCCTGGAACAGGCCGGCGGCGTCTTCACGCGAAGCCACCACGCTTTCGGTCATGCGATCGAACAGGTGGGCCGCTACCGCGGCGCGGGTGCCGGCATCCAGCGTCTTGCGCCCGCGCAGCAGGCCCTTCTTGCAGATCACGGTGATCTCGATGCCACGCTCGATGCGGTGCACGTGCTCGAAGCCGCAGTTATGCGCGATATCGGTCGCCTTGCTGGCCCACGGCGAGATGGTGCCGAAGCGCGGGATCACCACAAAGCGATCACCGTCGGTTTGTGCCTCGAAAGGCGCACCATAGGTCAGCAACGCGGCAATGCGGGCGCTGTCGTCTTGCGACAGCGGCACGTCGGTGTCGACAAAATGCAGGAACTGGCCGTGCACCGACTCGATGTCGGCGTCGATCTGCTTGAGGGCGGTGAGCAGGCGTTGCTGGCGAAAGGCGGAAAGCGCCAATGCACCGGGGAAGCACGAGAAATGCGCCATGGTCTGAGCGGTCGGGAGGGCAGGAGGTAGGGGCTGCTACCGGCCGGCGCCGCTGGTTGGGGCGCCGTGCTGGCGGGAAACCGGGATTATACCTTGTCGAGGGGGGGTTCCCGCGTTGCAGCAGAGGCGGCTTGATGGACAAAGGCGGCGGCGGCCCGGACAAGCTCCGCAGTCGTCACGCGCAACGCCCGGCGCCCGGCCTCGTTGTGCCGCGAAAAGCACCCGGATCTCCCCCCAGCGCCCTCCTGCCGCGCCATCTCCGCCGGCCCAACGCATCGCCGTCCAGCGCCTGCTATGCCTCCAGCGTCACCCCGTCACCTTGAACAGCCGGCCAGGACGGCCGCGATTTGCCGATCCCTCGCCGGGCGGGGCTGCCTCAGGTGCGTGGCTGTCCGGCGGCTTGGTGGATCGCAGCGCGGATCCGCGGGTAGGTGCCGCAGCGGCAGACGATGTGCTCCATCGCCTTGTCGATGTCGGCATCGCTGGGCTTTGGGATGCGTTTCAAGAGCGCGCTGGCCGTCATGAGCTGCGCGCTCTGGCAGTAGCCGCACTGCACCACGTCCAGATCGATCCAGGCGGCCTTCAAAGCCTGCGCCTGCGGGCCCCGCAAGCCTTCGATGGTCACGATCCTGGTAGTTGCCAGCCCGGAGATCGGGTTCATGCAGGCGACCTGCGGCTCGCCATTCAACTGCACCGTGCAGGCCCGGCAAACGCCGATGCCGCAGCCATACTTGGTGCCGGTCAACCCCAGTTCGCACCGGAGTACCCACAGCAACGGGGTGTCCGGATCGGACTGCACGGACACCGTCTTGCCGTTGATGTTCAGGGGCAGCATGACTTTCTCCCGGGACTCAGACCAGTTTCAAGGGCAACGCGCGCAGGCGTTGTCCCGTCAGCGCAAACAGGGCATTGGCCACCGCCGGCGCAATCGGCGGCGTGCCGGTTTCTCCCACACCCTGGGGATGCGCCTGGCTTGGCATGATGTAGGTTTCGATCGCCGGGCAGTTGTTCATGAAGATGACGGGGAAATCGCCAAACGTTTTCTGGTGCACCTGGCCGTCGACGATCGTGATCTCCTCGAACAGCGCGGCCGACAAGCCAAAGATGATCGCGCTCTCCATCTGCTGGCGGATCAGGTTCGGGTTCACCGGCATCCCGCAATCGATCGCGCAGACCACCCGGTGCACACGCACGGCCTTGTCCGGCGCCACGGATACCTCCGCCACCTGCGCGACGATGCTGCCGTATGCCTCGTGCAGCGCCACCCCGCGTGCGAGCGCGGCGCCGTCTGCCGTCTTCCCTGGCGGCTTTCCCCAGCCGGCCTTGTCCGCAGCCCTGTGCAACACGGCCAGATGGCGCGGATGCTTGGCCAACAGGCCGGCACGGAAGGCGACGGGATCCTTGCCAGCGGCTGCCGCCAGTTCGTCGATAAAGCTCTCGGTGAAAAATGCCTGGTGTGAGTGGCCAACCGAGCGCCAGAAGCCCACCGGCACCGGCAGGTCGACAATCACGTGCCCGACGCGCGCGTTCGGCCATTCGTAGGGCCGGTCGAACGCGCCTTCCGTGGTGGTCTTGTCGATGCCCAGGCCAGGCAGGCCAAGCAAGCGTGCCAGCATGGCGGGCACGATGGCCTGGCTGGCCGACGTGTTGTGCCATGCCACCAGGTTGCCCGCGCCATCGAGCCCGGCCTTGAAGCGCGAAAGGCAGGCCGGCCGATAGAAGTCGTGCGTGGTGTCCTGGATGCGCGACCAGATCGTCTGCACCGGCCGCCCACCGCCCTCGCGCGCGATCGCCGCCGCCTGGGAGATGAAATCCACCTCCAGCCGCCGTCCGAACGCGCCACCGATCAGTTGCGGCTGCACGTCGACCTTGTCGACATCGATCCCGAGCACCTTCGAGACCGCCCGGCGCGCCAGGCCCGGCAACTGCGTCGAGACCCAGACCCTGGCCGCGCCGTCGCGCACCTGCACCGTGCAGTTGATGGGTTCCACCGCCCCATGCGCGAGGTAGGGCGCGCTGTACTCGGCGTTGACGGGCTTCGCGGCGGACTTCAATGCCGCCTCGACATCGCCGTGCCGGTAGTAGGCGTGGCCGTCGGAGGCGTCCAGCGCCTGCGCGAGACGGCGGCTCACCTCCGGGCTGGACAGTGAGGCGGCCGGGCCGGGGTTCCATACGATCTTGACCGCATCCAGCGCCTTCATGGCCCGGTACGCATTGTCCGCGATGACCGCCACCCCGCCGGTGCCGCCGTTGTAGGCATCGACCGCGAGCACCTTGACGATGCCCGGCAACGCGGTGGCAGCCGCGCCGTCGAAGCTCGCCACCGTACCGCCCAGCGTCGGGCACATCGTCACGCTGGCGTACAGCAGGCCCTCGGGCAGCACGTCGATGCCAAAGCGCGCCGTGCCGTCGATCTTGGACGCGGCCTCGATGCGGTGTATGTCCTTGCCGATCAGCTTGAATTCGGATGGCTGCTTGAGCACCGCCTTGGCCGGCAGCGGGAGCTTGCCGGCCTGCGCCGCCAGTTCGCCGAAGGTGGCTGTTTTTCCCGAGGGGTGCAGCACCTTGCCGTCCTGCGCGCGGCACTCGCCCGCCGGCACGTTCCAGCGCGCGGCAGCGGCGCCGATCAGCATCGCGCGGGCGGATGCGCCGGCCTCGCGCATCGGGTCCCACAGGTCGTTGAGGCTCGACGAGCCGCCTGTCACCATCTCGCCGATCTCGCGCATGAGCTTGCGGGTCAGCCAGGCTGCCAGGTGTTTGGCCACGCCATCGTCGTCCGCGCGGAACGGGAGATCGTCGACGGCGACTTCCAGGTTGTTGTAGATCTTGTCCACGGGCGCATGCTCGACCTTCACGTGGGCCCAGTTGGCATCCAGCTCGTCGGCCAGCACCATGGCCAGGCCGGTGTGCGCGCCCTGCCCCATCTCGGAGCGGCACATCATGATGGTGACGGTGTTGTCCGCCGCCACCTTGACCCAGCCATTGAGCCCCACCTGCGTGCCGACCGCGGGCAACGGCTGCGATGTGGCCAGGCGCTGCCGTGGCGGCAGCACCGACCAGCCGATCAGCAATGCGCCGACCGCCCCGATGCCGCCAATGCCGCCGACCAGGAACGTTCTGCGCTTCATCAGAACTCGAGGCAGAAATCGATCAGGCGATGCTTGTCCCAGTACACCTTGCCGAGATACACGCCAGGCGCGATGCAGCGGATCTCGTCACGGATCCAGTGCGCGACCAGCGATGTGGCGGAATAGTCCAGGACGATGCATTCCTTCTGGTCGAGCCAGCTCTCGCCCTTGTACACCTTCGCCAGGATCGCCTCGAGCCCGAAGATGGAGATGCGGTTCTTGAGGACGCCTCGCTTGGCGTCGAAGACCTTTCCCTGCCAGGCAAAGAGGTTGATCATCTTGGCGATGCTCTCGCTAAACACCGTGCCGGGCGAGATGATGGCGGTGCCGGTGGCCTCGCCATCCGGAATGTCGCCGGCCGGGCTGTTGCGGAACAGGTCGTCAAGCTGTTCCTGGCTCATCGCCAGCAGCGTGCGTGTGTCGTATGCCATGTTTGCACCTCCAGTGTCGGTCGCCTGTCTATGCTGCCGCCGCCGCAGTAGCTTGCGCTCTCGCCGCGGCCTTCGCTTCGTGCAAGAGCACATCGGCGGCCTTCTCGGCGATCATGTAGACCGCGCTGGCCAGGAAGAAGCCGGGAATCCGCGGGAAGACCGACGCGTCGACCACCCGCAGCCCGCGCGTGCCATGCACTGAAAAATCGCTGCCCAGCACGCCGCCCGCCTCGCGTGCGCCAATGGCGCAGCTGCACGAGGCATGGTGCCCCCAGGCGTTATCGCGCACATAGCCGCCCAGCTCATCGTCGCTGCGCAGGTGAGCGCCAGGAAGCTGCTCCTGCGCGATCACGCCGCGCTCGACCAGCGGCGCTGCCAGCTTGCGCACAAACCGGATGGCGTCGATCACCGCGAGCAGGTCTTCATCCGCCCCGGCGCCGCCCTCTTCGAAATAGTGGAAATTGATCAAGGGCGGTTCGAGCGGATTCGCGGAGCGCAGCCGCACCGTGCCCGCGCGGTTCTGCGTGTGCGCCTTGAGAATGGCCCAGGTGAGCGCGTCGTCGCTCTGGGCGAAGAGCTTGGAGTAACCCGGGAAATAGCCGGTGAAATGCTCGACCAGCCCCATGCAGAACACGTCCGGCACGGGCACGGATTTGTGTGAGCGCCGTGCCACCGCGATCGCCACGCCGTTGGAGGTGTAGACGCCATGCCGGCGATCGCGCCAGCTGCAATAGGCCGGATCATCCTTCACGAAGCGGGCGCCATCGAGGATGCGCCACGGCTGCGCCATCCGGCTCACGACGCCCACCTCATAACGATCCTGCAGATTGCGCCCGACGCCCGGCAAGTCCACCTTCACGGGAATGCCGTGCGCGCGCAGGTGCTCGGCCGGGCCGATGCCCGACAGCATCAGCAACTGCGGCGTATTGAACGCGCCGCCCGCAAGGATCACCGCGCGGCGCGCGCGCACCTCATGGCGCACGCCGGGCGCCGTGCTTGGTGAGACATGCGCCTGGTAGAGGCGCCTGCCCTTCAGGTATTCGACACCGGTCGCCGTGCCATCCGCGTCCAGCAACACGCGCGTGGCCAGGGCGTCCATCTCGATATGCAAGCGCGAAGGAAAACGGGTTGCCACATCGAGCACCCGTTCGCGCGCGCCGTTGCGGGCATGCCCGCGCGTGGAAAGCGGCGTGTAGCAAACGCCTTTGAAACAGCGCCTTCCCCAGATCCTGGAGTTCGGATCGCCTTGCCAGCGCAAGAAGCTCAGGAACGCGTGCAGGCGCCGCGGCACACTGCGCGCCGCCAGTTCCATCGAGCCGAGGATCAGGCGCGTGAGCGCATTGTCGGTCAACGCTTCCAGCGGAAACGCGCGCTCGGTGCTGAGCCATCCGTCCCAGCCGTGCGCCGTGGGATCGATGCCAAGGCGGCGCGCGAGCGCCCACAGCGGACGGTGCCGGCATTGCTCCAGCGTCTTGGCGTACCGGCGCATGTGGGCGGCCTTCCACGAAGGGTCGCCGGTCAGCTCGGCAACGCCGTCCCAGTCCGAATCATGCGGATAGAGAAAGATCATGGCGTTGTGCGCCGTGCAGCCGCCCAGCGTCGCCGCCCGGGGATAGAGCACGCCTTCGCTGCCGTACTTCGGGTCCCGCCGCTGCTGCGCGTCATCCGCGTAGTGGCGCACGAAAAAATTCCAGCTCATCGCCGGGTTCTCGGAGGCGCACGCGTGAAACGCGGGCACCTCGTAGTCTTCCGGCATGCAAGCCGTGTCAGGCTCGCGCGCATCGTTGCCCGCCTCGAGCAGGCACACGCGCATGCCTGCCTCCGCCAGTCGCGCGGCGAGCGTGCCGCCCCCCGCGCCGGAACCGACGATCACGTAATCCCACCCTGGTTCGCCTGGAGCAGACATATCCCCGCCGCGCCGTCTTCTTCAAAACGTCTTGAGAAAGGCTATCAAGGCCCGTTTGTCGTCATCGCTCAATACCGGCTCCTGTCCGAACGACTGCTCATCGGCGCTCAGGCCGGCCTGGTTGTTGAACTCCGCCGTGCCGAAGTAATGGCCGCGGTTCACGATGAAATCCGGACACTTGCTGAGTTCCAGCATCGGCTTGACCAGGTTGGCGTAGGTCTTGCCCAGATCCGCGTCGGTCGCGCCCTCCGGCACCGAGGCCAGGTCCGATCTCAGCTTGACGGCCAGGCCCACCACCTTGGCCGCGTGCTCGGCCTTGGCACCGACATCGCTGGTCTCCGGCAGCGGCTGGACATTGGCCAGCAGGTTGACCGGCATCTGCTTGGGTGCGGGACCGATGGTCACGTCGCCTCCCGCCCCCACCAGCCACGGCGCATAGCGGTGCATGAAGCCTTGCAACGGCTTGAGCGCGTCCGGCACGAAGCCCTCCGGCACTGTGATCTGGCTACGCTCGGTAGTGCGGTCGATGGTGCCAGGGACCTTGGCGCCCAGGATGTCGTCATGCACGCGCTTGTCCGGCCACAGCAGTTGCTGGATGGACGCATCGAAGACCTTGATGCGGCTGGCGACCGACGGATCCTCGCTGAAGGGCCCGAGCGCGTTGTTGAGCAGGAACGGCGCCGTCGACCACACGCTGATCAGCGACGGCACGCGGGTATAGCCACGGCCGCCGGCCGGCATCCGGTATTGCCAGCGCTCCCCGGTGAAGGGGTCGTTCAACGTGACGGTGCCAACCGAGGGCAGCGTCTTGTACGACTCGGACGAGAAGTTGTCCCAGATATTCCCGCGCAGCGCATTGGTCGCGAGCGGGCTGCACACGTTGGTACGCAGCAGCGTGGCGGGAATACGCGCATCGGATGACAGGTAGTTGCCCTCCAGGAAGTCCGGCGCCTTGACCACCTCGCGCATCTGCGTCTTGAACTCGTCAGTCTGCGTCCATTTCCAGTACCGCATGAAGCAGGCAAGATAGTTCGGGCCCGCGCAGTGCTGCAGGTTCAGGCTGGCCGGCGGCGGCGGCGCCTTGCTGGAATGGCAGCGCGCGCAAGTGTCGGCGAACACGGCCTTGCCCCGGTCGAGCATCTGCGCACCGGCCGGCGTGCGGGGGTCGGCCAGCAAGCCGGCGCCGCCCGGGGCATCGGCCAGGTGGTCCGGCGGGGTCGACTTCAGCAGGAACAGCGCCATGTTGATCGTGCCGGCTTCCGTCGCCCCCCAGTAGCTTGAGTTCTTCTGCGCCACGGCGAGCGCGATGGGCGAGATCGGCTTGCCGCCGAGGATGGGGTTGAAGTGCAGCAGCCATTCCTCGCTGAACAGGCCGATGTTCAAATACACCCGGTTCAAGGCGCCGAGCACGCCGACCGAGTCGGCGCCGTCCTTGAGGACATGCGGCGTCCATACCGTGTCGGGCGGCGCGTAGAACTGCGTCAGCGCGCCGGACTTGACGAAGTCGTTGAGCTGCCGGTTGTTCAGCTCGCCCCCGGCCAGCTTTTCTTCGCCGATGCGCCTGGCCACGCCCATGCGCGACATCAGGTCGTAGAGCGCGTTCATGGTGCGGGGGTTGTTGATGTTGTCGGTCGACACCAGCGAGGTATCCATGGTGCCCGGGCGGAAGGTATGCACGAGCTGGAACATGAAGTTCTGCCGGCCTTCGGGAGTCGATGCGTTATGGATGAACAGCCGGTCCACCCACATGTACTGCGCGCCTACCGTGGAACTCAGCTCGGGCCATTGCGGATGCGCGGGATCCCCGGGCGGATGGATCGGGCTCGGGCCCGCGTGGCAAAAACCGCAGGCCATGCCAACGCGGTAGGGCCGCACGAGATCGGCACGGTTGTAGTATTTCGGATCGGTGTAGTAGCGTTGCGCATCCCACGCTTTCGCGGCCTTTTCGTCAAAGGCGGGGTTGGGGAACAGCCGCAAGCCGATGATGCCGGTGGGGTATCCGTAGTAGGAGCCGACGGGCAGCTTCTCGCCGTTGGAGAACGTGGTGCCCCGCGCGCCGGTCTTGACCCCGGGATAGGCCTGCTCGTTCTCGAAGGGATCGGCCGGGCAATCCTTGACCCGCTGATCCAGCCACAGGTTGAAGCGTTTCGGATCGGGACCGGTGGGCGCCTCGAAGCAGGGCTCGTTGAGCAGGCCCAGATAGCGCCAGCGGGTGTCGCGGGAATAGCCCTGGCTCGGATGCGAGCTGATGGACTTGAGCAGGTCGAACGCGCCGAACGTGAAGTTCGTCATGTCGTCCCAGAACCTGTCGTTGCCGCCACTCCACACCAGCCACATATTGCGGCCGGCGATTTCTTCCTTGGTCAGCGCGACGCCACGATCCATGTCGTGGAAATAGTCTTCGGAGGCGTGCCGGAACGTTTCCGGGCCACGGCCGGCCTGCCGCGCTTCGTCAAGAACGTGGCCAGGCTCCGGCCTGGAACACCCGCCCGCGGCGATCGCGCCGATCAATGCGCCAATCAATACGATACCAAGAACGATTGATCTGCTGCGTGGCGTCACTGCGGTCCCTCCCTTGCCCCCCGGGAAGGACCACATACTGCGATGGCCTCGTATCCCAGGGTCTTCATAAACCTAGGAATCACCTGAGGATAAGTCAAGGAAATTGCTGCAACGCGATGTGTCCGGCAGCAACGCCGCGTGTGCCGGATCTGTCGAAAATGATGGATTGGAAAATCAGGAAGTGACGAAAGACTGATCTGTTGGAAATGAAAATTCGTCGCGCCCGCGACGCGCCTGCAACGAGCCGAAGCATTGCGCCCCGGCTCGCCCTGGCCGGCCCTTACACCTTGCCGTAGCCCCCGCCGCCCGGCGTTTCCACCACGAAGATGTCGCCCGCCGCCATCTCGCAACGCCCGACATGGCCCAGCGCTTGCTCGGTGCCATCACCCCGCACCACGTAGTTGCGGCCCATGGCGCCGGGCTCGCCGCCGGCCATGCCGAACGGCGCATGCAAGCGGTTGTTGGACAGGATCGACGCTGTCATCGGCTCCAGGAAGCGCACCTTGCGGATGCCGCCGTTGCCCCCGTGCCACTGCCCTGCGCCGCCCGAGCCGGGCCGGATTTCATAGCTTTCCAGCCGCACCGGGAAGCGCCACTCCAGCACCTCCGGATCGGTCAGGCGCGAGTTGGTCATATTGGTCTGCACCACGTCGCAGCCGTTGAAGCCCTGCCCCGCGCCGCTGCCGCCGGAGATGGTCTCGTAGTACTGGTAGCGCGCGTTGCCGAAGGTGAAATTGTTCATGGTGCCCTGGCTGGCCGCCACCACGCCCAGCGCGCCATACAGCGCGTTGGTGATGCACGATGACGTTTCCACATTGCCGGACACCACCGAGGCCGGATAGCGCGGATTGAGCATCGAGCCTTCGGGGATGATCACGTTGATCGGCTTGAGGCAGCCGGCATTGAGCGGGATGTCCTCGTTCACCAGCGTGCGGAACACGTAGAGCACGGCCGCCATGCACACCGCGCGCGGCGCGTTGAAGTTGTTGGGCAGCTGCGCCGAAGTGCCGGTGAAGTCCACCACGGCTTCGCGCCTGGCCTGGTCCACGGTCACGCGTACCTGGATTTCCGCGCCATTGTCCAGCGGGTAGCGATAGGCGCCGTCCTTCAGCGCGGTGATGACGCGGCGCACCGCTTCCTCGGCGTTGTCCTGCACGTGGCCCATGTAAGCGCGCACCACCGGCAGGCCAAACTGCACCACCATCTTGCGCAGCTCTTCCACGCCCTTGGCGTTGGCCGCCACCTGGGCGCGCAGGTCGGCCATGTTCTGGTCGATATTGCGGGCCGGGTAGCGCGCGCCTGCCAGCAGTGCGCGCATGCCGGCATCGTCGAGCACGCCGGCCTTCACCAGCGGGAAGTTGTCGATCATCACGCCTTCTTCCTCCACCACCGTGGAGTCCGGCGGCATCGAGCCCGGCGTGATGCCGCCGATATCGGCGTGGTGGCCGCGCGAGCCGACGTAGAAGAGGATTTCCTCGCCGGCTTCGTCGAAGACCGGCGTGATCACCGTGACGTCCGGCAGGTGCGTGCCGCCGTTGTAGGGGTCGTTCAGCACGTAGACATCGCCGTCGGCCATGTGCCCGGCGTTGCGCGCGATCACGGTCTTGATGCTCTCGCCCATCGAGCCCAGGTGCACCGGCATGTGCGGGGCATTGGCGATCAGGTTGCCGCCGGCATCGAAGATGGCGCAGGAGAAGTCGAGCCGCTCCTTGATGTTGACCGAGTAGGCGGTGTTCTGCAGCCGCTGGCCCATCTGCTCGGCGATCGACATGAACAGGTTGTTGAACACTTCCAGCATCACCGGATCGGCGTCGGTGCCCATGGCGCGCCGCTGGGGACGCGGCACCGCGCGGGTCAGCACCAGGTGGTCGCGCGCGGTCAGCTCGGCCTGCCAGCCGGGCTCGACCACCGTGGTGGCGTTGCGCTCGGCAATGATGGCCGGGCCAGGCAGCACGTCGCCGGGGCGCAGCGTGTCGCGCGGGAACAGGCCCGTGTCGTGCCAGGTGCCGCCGCTGAACATGCGGACCTGTTCCGCCGGCACAGGGCCGCCGGTGCGCGGCTGCGGGTCGGGCAGTCTTTCCTCGGGCGGCTCGCTGCTGCCGATGGCTTCCACCGACAGTGCCTCCACGATCAGCGGCTTGCCCTGCATCAGGAAGGCATAGCGCTGGCGATAGGCGGCATCGAACGCCGCCTGCATGGCGGCCAGGGTGCCGAACGGCACAACCAGCGCCGAGTCGGTACCCTCATAGCGCAGATGCGCGCGGCGCACCACATCGATCTGCGCCTCGGCGACTTCCTGCTCCAGCAGTTCCTGCCGCGCTTCGCTTGCCAGCGCATCGAGCGTGGCTTGCAGGCCGGGCAGCGCGCTGTCGTCGAGGCGCGTCTCCACGGCACGCTCGCGCATGGCGGTGCGGTCGGCCAGGCCCATGCCGTAGGCCGACAGCACGCCGGCCAGCGGATGCACGAACACGGTCTGCATGCCGAGGGCGTCCGCCACCAGGCAGGCATGCTGCCCGCCGGCGCCGCCGAAGGTGGTCAGCGTGTAGCCCGTCACGTCGTGGCCGCGCTGCACGGAGATCTGCTTGATGGCGTTGGCCATATTGCCGACCGCGATCTCGATAAAACCTTCGGCCACCTGCTCGGCGCTGCGTTGATCGCCGGTAGCTTCCGTTACCGCTTGCGCCAGCGCCTCGAACTTGGCCACCACCGTGCCGCGGTCCAGCGCGGCATCGGCACGCGGCCCGAACACCGCGGGGAAATGCCCTGGCTGGATCTTGCCGAGCATGACGTTGCAATCGGTCACCGCCAGCGGGCCGCCGCGCCGGTAGCTGGCCGGCCCCGGGTTGGCGCCGGCCGAATCGGGACCAACGCGGAAGCGGCTGCCGTCGAAGTGCAGGATGGAGCCGCCGCCCGCGGCGACCGTGTGGATGCTCATCATCGGCGCGCGCATGCGCACACCCGCCACGCTGGTCTCGAACACGCGCTCGAAATCGTTGGGATGGTTGCCGTTGAAGTGCGAGACATCGGTCGACGTGCCGCCCATGTCGAAGCCGATGATGCGCCCGAAGCCCGCGCTCTGCGACGAGCGCACCATGCCGACGATGCCGCCGGCCGGGCCGGACAGGATGGCGTCCTTGCCCTGGAAGCGGTGCGCGTCGGTCAGGCCGCCGCTGCTCTGCATGAACTGCAGGCGCACGCCCGGCATCTGCTGCTCGACTTGCTCGACATAGCGGCGCAGGATCGGCGACAGGTAGGCGTCCACCACCGTGGTATCGCCACGCGACACCAGCTTCATCAGCGGCGACACCTGGTGCGAGACGGAGATCTGCGTAAAGCCGGTTTCGCGGGCGATGCGCGCGGCCGCCTGCTCGTGCGCCGCCTGCCGGTAGCCGTGCAGGAAGACGATGGCAATGGCGCGGATGCCGCTGTCGAACACGCGCCGCATATCGGCGCGCAGCGCGGCCTCGTCGAGCGGCGTCACCAATTCGCCCTGCGCATCCAGGCGCTCGCCCACTTCCACCACTTCGCCGTAGAGCAGCTCCGGCAGCACGATGTTCAGGTCGAACAGGCGCGGCCGGTTCTGGTAAGCGATGCGCAGCGCATCGCGAAAGCCGCGCGTGATGAACAGCGCCACCGGCTCGCCCTTGCGCTCCAGCAAGGCATTGGTCGCGACAGTGGTGCCCATCTTCACCACTTCCACCTGCGCCGGCGTGACCGGCTCGCCGGGCGCCAGCCCGAGCAGGTGGCGGATGCCGGCCACGGCGGCATCGGTGTACTGCTCCGGGTTCTCGGACAGCAGCTTGTGCGTGACTACCGTGCCGTCCGGCTGGAGCCCCACCACATCGGTGAAGGTGCCGCCGCGATCGATCCAGAATTGCCAGCGGCGACGGTCCGAAACAACGGCAGCGGAGGATGGCAGCGACATTGACATGCGGGACTTCCTTGTTTGGCGTGGTGGAAATGTCGGGGATAAAGCGGGCGCTCATGCGGCAGCGCGGCCGGGGTGCAGGCCGGCCGAACGCAGCGTCCTTGCTGCAACTACAGGGAGGTCGCCGAGCGCGCGGCCTGCTCGTACAGGCCGGTCAGCACCCGCAGCAGCCGCGCCAGCTCGCCGATCTCCACGTTCTCGGCACTGCCGGCGGAGAAATTGCTGGTCAGGCATTGCTCGCGGATCTCGCGGTAGCGGGCGCAGGCCTGCGTGCCGGCGGGCGTGGTGATGTAGGTGGCTTCCTTGCCGACGCGTTCGCCCTCCACCAGCGCCAGGCCCTGCAGCTTCTTGAGCGCGTAGGTGACCAGGTGGGTGTCTTCGACATTGAGCACAAAGCAGATATCGGCGAGCCGCTTGGGGCGCGCCCGGTGGTTGACGTGATGCAGCACCAGCACGTCCAGGAAGGTCAGGTCGCGCACGCCGGAAGCGCCCATGCAGCGCACTACCCAGCGGCTGTAGGCGTTGTAGGCCGTGTTCAGGCCGAACTCGAACTCCGACAACTCCGGGCTGCGTTCGGACACCAGGTGCGAAGACGAAACGATATTGGGGCCGGATGGGCGTACCAGCGCGCTGGCCGCGGATCTGGCGGATGCGTCGCGGCCCCCGGCGCCAGCGGCGGTTACTGGCTCGGTTACTGGCTCGGTTACTGGCTCGGTTACTGGCTCGGTTGCTGGCTCGGTTGCTGGCTTACGTGCCATGTCTTCACTCCTTTCATGGGTTGGTGTGCGCACGACATGACAAGGATGACTAGGTGTATCCCCGAGGTCCCGCCCACCATATTTGGCTTGACAGTTTATTAACAAATTATGAGGATAAACACAAAATAAATCCAAGCAAAACATCGGGGATGTCACCGTGGATTCTGCACGAAAAAAGGGCGGGAAATGCGGGTTGCGCACTATCGCGGGGACGCTGGCGCGCCCCGCCTTGGGCTGGTTGCGTAGCGCCGGCGCACTGGATAGACTCGATCCGACCCCTCCTGAGCGCGATTGATCGCGAACCCAATGCCCACGGATATCCAGACATTACAGACAAAACTTCGCGATGGCGCGATCTCCCGTGCCGACGTGATCGCCCAGGCTGCGCAGCACGCGCAGCAGCCGGCCGCCAACGCCGTGTTCCTGCACACCACCTTCGACGCGGCAACCCAGGTGGCCAAGGCCGCGGACGCGGCCGGCCTGGCGGGCAAGCCGCTGCATCCGCTGGCGGGCCTGCCGGTCTCGGTCAAGGACCTGTTCAACATCGCCGGCGAAGCCTCGCGCGCCGGCTCGCCGGTGCGCAGCGATGCGCTGGCGGCCACAGCCGATGCCACGGTGGTGCGCCGGCTGCGCGAGAGCGGCGCGGCGCTGGTCGGCCGCACCAACATGACGGAGTTCGCTTTCTCCGGCGTGGGCATCAACCCGCATTTCGGCACGCCGGTGAACCCGGCGGACAAGCAGGTGGCGCGCATTCCCGGCGGCTCGTCGTCGGGCGCCGCGGTGTCCGTGGCGCTGGGCCTGGCGGTGGCCGGGCTGGGCAGCGATACCGGCGGCTCCATCCGCATCCCCGCGGCGCTGTGCGGGCTGACCGGCTTCAAGCCGACCGCCCGGCGCGTGCCGCTGGACGGCGCCTTCCCGCTCTCCTACACCCTGGATACCGCCTGCGCCATGGCGCGCACGGTGCAGGACTGCGTGCTGGTGGACAGCGTGATCGCCGACCAGGCGGTGCTCCCAGTCATCAAGGCCGCGGCCGGCATCCGCCTGGCCATCCCCCGCCAGGTCCTGCTCGACGACCTCGATGACACGGTGGCGCGCGCCTTCGACCGCGCCCTCGGCCGGCTGTCCGCGGCCGGCGTGCAGATCGAGCACATCGACCTGCCGGAGCTGACCGAGCTGGCCACCATCAACGCTGGCGGCGGCTTCACCGCCGCCGAGGCGCATGCCATCCACCGCCACGTGCTGGCCACGCGGCGCGAGCAATACGACCCGCGCGTGGCCTCGCGCATCGACCGCGGCGCCGCCATGAGCGCGGCCGACTACGTGGACCTGATGCGCGCCCGCCTCGACTGGATCGCGCGGGTTGCGGCCCGCATCGAAGGCTTCGACGCCGTGGCCTGCCCCACGGTGCCGATGGTGGCGCCGCCGATCGCCCCGCTGGTGGCGGACGACGCTCTCTTTTTCCGCACCAACGCCCTGCTGCTGCGCAATACCTCGGCGTTCAACTTCCTCGATGGCTGCTCGATCTCGCTGCCCTGCCACCAGCCGGACGAATTGCCCGTGGGCCTGATGCTCTCGCACGGTGCGCTGCGCGACGCGCAACTGCTGGGCACGGCAATTGCATTGGAGTCCATCATCCAGCCGGCCGCCTGAGGCGCCGGAGCAAGACTGAGGTAAGCCGCGCCACCCCTGAGCCAGGTGGCGCGGGCAAGACGACTTCAGAACAAAAACCAAGACATAGGTAGCCGCAACGACCAACCAGGAGAGATCGATGCAAGGGAAGGCCACACTGAAGTGCATGCTGCTGGGCGGGGTGCTTGCCACCTCGGCCGTGATGACGTCCGCCGCGCGGGCGGATACCAAATGGGACCTGCCGACCGGCTACCCGGTCAGCAACCTCCATACCGAAAACCTGCAGCAGATGGCCACCGACGTGGAGAAGGCCACCGGCGGCAAGCTCAAGATCGTGATCCACCCCAACGGCTCGCTGCTCAAGGCCAACGAGATCAAGCGCGGCGTGCAGACCGGCCAGGTGCAGATGGGCGAGATCCTGATGTCGCTGCTGGCCAACGAGAACCCGGTGTTCGGCGTGGACGCGGTGCCCTTCCTGGCCACCAGCTACCAGGACTCCTACAAGCTGTGGCAGGCCTCGCGCGCGGTCACCGACAAGGTGCTGGACAAGCAAGGCATGAAGCTGCTGTACGCAGTGGCCTGGCCCCCGCAAGGCATCTACGCCAACAAGCCGATCAACGCCGCGGCCGACATGAAGGGCCTGAAGTGGCGTGCGTACAACCCCGCCACCTCCAAGATCGCCGAACTGGTGGGCGCGCAACCGGTGACCATCCAGGCCGCCGACCTGGCGCAGGCGCTGGCTACCGGCACCGTGAATTCGTTCATGTCCTCGGGCGCCACGGGCGTGGACACCAAGGTGTGGGAGAGCGTGAAGTACTTCTACACCGTCGATGCGTGGCTGCCCAAGAACATGCTGGTGGTCAGCAAGAAGGCATTCGCCGCGCTGGACAAGCCGACCCAGGACGCCCTGCTCAAGACCGTAGCCGACGCCGAGAAGCGCGGCTGGCAGGCATCGGAGCAAAAGACGCGTGAATACCTGGCCGTGCTCGGCAAGAACGGCATGGCCGTGCAGCCGCCTTCGCCCCAGCTGAAGCAGGACATGCAGAAGCTCGGCCAGGTGATGGTGGACGAATGGGCCAAGGGCGCCGGCGACGACGGCAAGGCCATCCTGGACGCGTACAAGAAGTGAGCGTTGTCGTCATTGCCATAGTCAGTGCCGTAGTTAGTGCCGTAATTAGTGCCTTAGCGAGAAACAAGCGATCCGTAGCCGGCCACGGCGGCGTTGCCCGCCGTGGCCTTGCCGCCGCAGCCTCCCGCGCCCTCTTTTTCACCGCATCAACCCTCCCCATTCGCCATGGAAGCTTCTTGCGTCAACAAGCGCTGGCTGGACCGGCTGCTTGACCTGTTCGCCGTGCTCGGCGCGCTCTGTATCCTCGGGGTCTGCCTCATCATGATCCTGATGTCGTTCTCGCGCGAGACCACGTTTATCTTCAAGGGCGGCGACGACATCGTTGCGTGGCTGTGCGCCGCCTCCGCCTTCCTCGTACTCGGCCAGACCTTCCAGCACGGCGGCATCGTCCGCGTGGAGATGCTGCTGGAAGCCGTGGGCCCGCGCCCGCGCTGGTGGCTGGAGCTGGTCTCGCTGACCATCTGCACGGTATTCGCCGCCTATGCGACCTGGGCCTTGTTCAGCTTCGCCTGGCAGAGCTGGGAAATCGGCGATGTGTCGCAGGGCCAGATCGTGGTGCCGCTGTGGATTCCGCAGAGCTTCGCGGTGCTGGGCTGCGCCGGCTTCATGCTGGCGGTGCTCGATGAGCTGGTGCGCGTGGCGCGCAAGCAAAAGCCGCGCTACCAGTTGGCGCAGGAAGCCAAGCTGGCCGCCGGCGACTTCGGGGAGACCGTCTGATGAGCACCGTCCTGATTTCCCTGATCCTGCTGGTGGTGATGATCGGCTTCCTGGTCATCGGCGCGTGGATTCCCGTGGCCATTGCCGTCACCTCGTGGGTGGGGCTGGTGGTGTTTGCCGAGCGCGATGCGCTGGTCAACCTGGCCAATGCGTGGTGGTCGTCCAGCGCGTCGTACACGCTGGCCTCGCTGCCGCTCTTTGTGTGGATGGGCGAGATACTCTTCCGCACCAAGTTGTCCGAGCAGATGTTCAACGGGCTGTCGCCGTGGCTGAACTGGCTCCCCGGGCGCCTGATGCACGTCAACATCCTGGGCTGCGGCATCTTCGGATCGGTGTCGGGCTCGTCCGCGGCCACCTGCGCCACCATCGCCAAGTCCGCGCTGCCCGAGCTGACCCGGCGCGGCTACGATGAGCGCGTGACGCTGGGCTCGCTGTCGTGCGCCGGCACGCTCGGCATCCTGATCCCCCCATCGATCACCATGGTGGTCTACGCGGTCTCGGCCGATGTGTCGATCATCCGCGTGTTCCTGGCCGGCTTCCTGCCCGGCCTGCTGCTGATGCTGCTGTTCTCCGGCTACATCGTGGTGTGGGCGCTGTCGAACCCGGACAAGACACCGAAGGCGGAAGCCTTCAACTGGCGCTCGCGGCTCGCCTCGATCCGCCAGCTGATGCCGTGCATCGTGCTGATCGCCTTTATCACGTGGATCATGATCACGGGCTACTCCACGGCCACGGAAGCGGCCGCCTACGGCGTGGTGGCGTCGCTGGCGCTGGCCTGGGTGGGCGGCTCGCTCACGCGCAAGGCGTTCTGGGAAAGCCTGATGTCGGCCACCCGGCTGACCGCGATGATCATGTTCGTGCTGGGCGCGACCTCGTTCCTGTCGGTAACCATGAGCTTCACGGGCATTCCGCGCGCGCTGGCCGAATGGGTGGCCTCGATGCACCTGTCGCCCTGGGCGCTCATTGCCGTGCTGACCGTGATCTATATCCTGCTGGGCACCGCGCTCGATGGCATTTCCATGATCGCGCTGACCACCGCCACGGTGCTGCCGATGGTGCAGGCCGCGGGCTTCGATCTGGTATGGTTCGGGATATTCATCGTGCTACTGGTGGAGATCGCCGAGGTGACGCCGCCGGTGGGGTTCAACCTGTTCGTGCTGCAGAGCATGACAGGCAAGGACAGTAATTACATAGCGAGGGTATCGCTGCCATTTTTCATGATGATGGTAGTGGCCATCGGCATCGTCACCGTGTGGCCGGAAATCGTCACCTGGCTGCCCGACGTGGTCATGCAGAAAGAGTTGAAGTAGCCATCGGCATCGCCGGTGGCATAGCGAGACAGCGAGGGCCCGCCCGGCCCTCTACGGAGTGCCATGCATGTGATCGTCATCGGCGCCGGCGTGATCGGCGTCTGTTCCGCCTGGTACCTGCGCGAGGCCGGCTTCGAGGTGACCGTGGTCGAGCGGCGCGCCGCGCCGGCGCAGGAATCCAGTTTCGGCAATGCCGGCGTGATCGCGCCCGGCTATGTCACCCCGTGGGCAGCGCCCGGCATGCCAGGCAAGGTGCTGCGCAACCTCTTCGCCAGCACCTCGCCCGTCCTGTTCCGGCCCAGCGCCGATCCGGCCATGTGGCGCTGGATCGTGCGCTGGCTGGGCGAATGCACGCTGGAGCGGTACCGCATCAACAAGCTGCGCATGCAGCGCCTGGCCTTCTACAGCCGCGAATGCCTGCATGCGCTTCGCAGCCAGCTTGAGATCGACTACGAGCAATCGCAAGGCTATCTGCAACTGTTCCGCACCCGGCGCGACCGGGACCTTGCCGAACCAGCGCTGGCCCTGCTGCGCGAACACAAGGTGCCGCACCGGCTGGTCGACGCCGACGGCTGCCGGCGCATCGAGCCTGGCCTCGCCACCGACACGCCGCTGGCCGGCGGCCTGCACCTGCCCGAGGACGAATCCGGCAACTGCCCGATGTTCGTGCGCCGGCTGCGCGTGCTGGCCGAGGCCGCGGGCGTGCGCTTTGTCATGGACAGCGACGCCGGCGCGCTGCGGCCGTTGCCGGGCGGCAAGCTCTCGCTTGACCTGCGTGGCACCGCTGCCGGCAATGCAGGCAGCGCGCGCGAGGCGCTCACCGCCGATCGTGTGCTGGTCAGCGCAGGCGTGGCCAGCGCCGCGTTGCTGCGCCCGCTGGGCCTGCGCATCCCGCTCTATCCGGTCAAAGGCTATTCCGCCACGGTGCAGGTCAGCGATGAGCTGCAGGCGCCGCTGGCCGCGTTGATGGACGAGTCGTACAAGGTCGCCATCACGCGCATGGGCAACCGCCTGCGGATCGCCGGCACCGCCGAGCTCGGCTCGCGCAAGCTCGACCTGCGTCCCGCGGCCGTCAACACCTTGCTCAAGGTAGCGCGCGACTGGTTTCCGGTTGCGGGCCACTATGGCGCGGCCACGCTGTGGGCCGGCGCCCGCCCGATGCTGCCCGATGGCCCGCCGCTGATCGGCGCCACCGCCGTGCCCGGGCTGTACCTCAACCTGGGCCACGGCTCCACAGGCTGGGCGATGGCATGCGGCTCAGGGCGCATTGCCGCGGACCTGATCGCAGGCAATCGCCCCGGCATCGAACTGGACGGCCTGACCCCCGACCGCTACGGCCTAGGCCCACGCTGACCATGCAAAGCTCTGCCCCGAACTCTCCCGCGCTGGCCGCCCCGCTGCCCGCCGATGCCTGGCTGCCCCTCGACGCGGCAAGCGCCAGCGCGATCCCGCTGTACGACGTGGCAGCCATCCGCCGTATCGAGGCGGCCGCCATGGCCAGCCTGCCCGCCTTCGAGCTGATGTCGCGAGCCGGCGCCGCCGCGGCGGCCTGGCTGGCGCACCACGCGCCGGCGGGCCCGCTGCTGCTGCTGGCCGGCCCGGGCAACAACGGCGGCGACGCGCTGGTGGCCGCCACCCACCTGCACCAGGCCGGGCGCCAGGTCCAGGTGTGGCTGACGGCCGAGCCCGATCGCCTGCCCGCCGACGCCGGGCGTGCGTGGCAGGAGGCGCGCTCGGCCGGCGTGGCGCTGCAGGCCGTGGCCGAGTCCGCCTGCCATGGCGGCCTGCCGCCGTTTCCGCCGCAGACTTGCGCGCTGGTCGACGGTTTGTTCGGCATTGGCCTGAATCGCGCCGCCGATGGCTTCACCGCGCAGTGGATCGCGCACCTGGCCGAGTCCCGGCTGCCGGTGTTGGCGCTCGACATCCCGAGCGGGCTGTTCGCCGACACCGGCGCCGGCGCGCCGGCGGTGCGCGCCTTGCGCACCCTCACCTTCATCGGCGCCAAGCCGGGCCTGCTGACGCTCGACGGGCGCGATTGCGCGGGCGAGGTCGATATCGCCCCGCTCGGGCTGTTCTACCCGCCGGCCCAGCCAGCCTGCGCCACGGTGAACGTGCCGGCGTCATTTGCCGCGGCGCTGCCCGCGCGGCGCCATGGCACCAACAAGGGCACGTTCGGCTCGCTGGCCGTGGTCGGCGGCGGCATCGGCATGACCGGCGCGCCGCTGCTTGGCGCGCGTGCCGCGCAGCACCTGGGCGCCGGGCGCGTGCACATCGCCTTCCTGGCGCAGCCCGCGCCGCTGCTCGACCTCGTGCATCCGGAGCTGATGCTGCACCCGATCGCGGATATCGAGCTGACCGCCATGTCCGCGCTGGTGATCGGCCCGGGCATGGGCACCGGCACCGCGGCGCGCAAGCAGCTGGCGCAGTTGCTGCATGCCAGCGCGGGCGCCACCGAGCCGCCCGCGCTGGTGCTCGATGCCGATGCGCTGAACCTGCTGGCCGCGGATCCCGCGCTTGCCGCCATGCTTGCCGGCGGGCCGCCGGTGCGCGTGATGACGCCGCATCCACTCGAAGCCGCGCGCCTGTCCGGCATCAGCGTGGCCGAGATCCAGCGCGACCGCCTGGCGGCGGCGCGCTCGCTCGCGGCCCAATGGCAGGCCGTGGTCGTGCTCAAGGGCTCGGGCACGGTGATCGCGTCGCCGCCGGATGCCGGCGCCAGCGTGTCACTGTCGATCAATCCCACCGGCAACGCCGGGCTGGCCACCGCCGGCACCGGCGACGTGCTGGCCGGCATGATCGGCGCGCTATTGGCCCAGGGCATGCCGGCGCTGCAGGCCGCGCAGGCCGCGGTCTGGCTGCACGGGCGCGCCGCCGACCACCTGGTGGCGCAGGGCACCGGCCCCGCGGGCCTGACCGCAAGCGAGCTCTACCTGCCGGTGCGCGACCTGTTCAATGCCCTGCTGCGGGCGCAGCGAGCATGAACAAGGCCACCGATGGCAGCACCCGCCTGCAGGCGGCCAACGCCTCGCCGGCACGGCGCCAGCTGCTCACCGGCGTTGCCCTGCTGGTGCTCGGCCAATGGATCCTCAGCCTGCTGGACGCCAGCAGCAAGACGCTGACCCAGCAGGGCCTGCCGGTGGTGGGCGTGGCCTGGGTACGTTATGTGGGCCATGTGGTCGCCATTTTCCTGCTGCTGGGGCCGGCGCGCTTCCGCCAGCAATGGCGCCCCATGAAACCGGGCCTGCAGTGGATGCGCGGGGGGATGATGCTGGTCTCGACGCTGGTGTTCTTCAGCGTGCTCAAGCTGATGCCGCTGGCCGAGGCCACGGCGCTGAATTTCTGCGCGCCGCTGTTCGTGGTGGCGTTGTCGCCCTGGCTGCTGGGCGAGCGCCCGAGCGCACATGCGCGCGTCAGCCGCTGGAGCGGCGTGGCCATCGGCTTCGTCGGCATGCTGATCGTGGTGCGCCCGGGTGGGGAGCTGAGCGGGGCCGGCATTGCGCTGGGCTTGTTGTCGGCACTGGTGTTCGCGCTGATGCAGATGCTGACGCGTCGCATTGCCGCGCATGACGCACCCATGACCACCTTGATCCAGAGCGGTGTGACCGGCGCGGCCCTGACCACCCTGCTGGTGCCCTTCTTCTGGTTCGAAGCGGCACCCACGCCCCTGCAAGCCGTGCTCCTGCTGAGCACCGGCATCACCGGCTCGATTGGCCACTATTTTGTGATTCGCGCGTTCCAATACGCCGACGCGTCATTTCTCAGCCCCTTCCTCTACCTGCAGATCCTGTCGGCGACGACCATCGGCTACCTGGCGTTCGGCCAGCTGCCAGACTGGATCACCGCGCTCGGCGTGGCGGTGATCTGCGTGGGTGGCCTGTGCGTGGCGGGGGGCGAGTCGGCGCTGCGGGCGGTCGCGCGCCGGCTTGGGCGGGCGGGCTGATGGTGGTGCCATGTTCCAGGTGTCAGAACACCGCCGATACCTGGCGCGAACGCACCCTGTTATTGTTGCCTTTATTGGCATGAATGCCATGTATTGCCGCCAAATCCTGAAGCTGGGCGTGCGGTCGCGTTATACTCGAATTGCCCGCGACCGCCGGTCCGGAAATGCCCGATTTCAGCTTGAAACGGTCAGTCCCGACTGCCCTCGCTGACCTTGCTTTCCTTAGAGAATCCCGCACGCATGCCCACAGACCTCCACGCCTGGCACTCTCTTTTGCAACACCATGACGCCATTCGCGAAACGCCAATGCGCGAGTGGTTTGCCGCCGGCTCCGCAGAACAACGCGTCGAGCAGTTCTCGCTGGAAGCCGCAGGCCTGTTCCTCGATTACTCCAAGAACCGCATCACGCCGCAGACCATGGCGTTACTGATGCAACTGGCGGATGAAGCCGGCGTGCCGAAGCGCCGCGATGCCATGTTTGCCGGTGACCATATCAACGCCACCGAGGACCGCGCGGTCCTGCACATCGCGCTGCGCGCCGGCGCCGG